>JBATWM010000068.1:0-24605 GCA_049672605.1 Sulfurimonadaceae bacterium | reverse complement strand
AGAACGGTGTTCCTTTTTTGATGATCAAACTTGCTGCTGGAAATGAAGAGACTATTGCCGAAGGCGGGATCTCTTGTGAGTTTAGAGCCTCCGTCTTTAATGTGGTCTTTCAGGGTGAAAATGTCGCCCTCTGTTTTGTACAGTTTAGACTTAACGGCTCTGACAAACATATCTATACGGCAAGTTACGACCTTCATAATGAAAAACACTACAACGACTGTCACGACCTGCTTGAGATGAAGAAGTACGGCTTGCTTATTGTAACGGACAATGCACATGACTTTATAGAGTTCAAACCTGTTTTCAAGGCAGATTTCCAACCTAAAGCGATGATACATGGCGCCAAAGAGTTGGCAACTGACTATGAGCCGGGGCTCTTTATGGAAGTGGCACATGCAATCATCTCTCAAGGTCAAACGCCCGCAGAACTTTGGAAGTTTTTAGAGCAGATGGCACCGTTTGAGAAGTCGTGGTACGGCTCGATGCAGCTGGGTGCGACGAAGATCTAATGGGCCTCTTTTCTAAACTTTTTAGTGCAAAACAGCCTGTGGTAAAAAACAGCTTTGTCAAGATGCCGATCTTTCATGAGACACTCTCTTTTCCTCTGCCTGACTCCTGGTCTATAGAACCGGCATTCAGGTCGCTTGATGACGGTACCTTTGTCTTGGAGTTTGTCGGGGAAGATCAGACAAGCGAGCAGTGGCATGACAAACTGACAGTGCAGGGGTTTAATAACGCCAATGACGATGTCGACCTTAATGCGCGTAAGCTTCTAAAGATGATGCAAGAGGAGATGGCCTCTCTCAACAGAGATGCTTTTTACAGCGAAGAGCTCTTTTCCGAGACCGTAGTCTCAAGACAGAAGATCGCCGTTGTGATGGGGCTGAAAACACTCCCTGATGACAAGACACAATCGCAATTTGGGCTCTACATGCTTATAGAAGGCGAACATGACATCTATATCGTGCAGCGTTCGTGGAAGGGCAGACTCAACAAGGACGGTTTTCTTGTGCCGCGAGAAGAGTTGAACTCATGGCTGGAAGACTTTAAAAAGATCACACTTTCAAAGAGTGAGACAGAGCTTGAGTAGCACTGCGGCGGTAAGCATTCAGTGGTACGACGGTTTAGAGAACTACATGTCGGTAGCGCAGAGCGAAGAACCGGTACTGGAATACTTTTTTACCGTTAGAGATTGGGACTTTGTGAAAGCGATCTACAGCGCGATCGTTAGTGAGCATGACCTTCATCTGGATGACAGCGGGTTTGAATTTAACGAGACTAAGGTTGTTATTTATAACACTGCAGGCGAAACAGAGATCGCCAAGTACGACTTTTTTGTATTGGTGAGCAGGCTCTATGATGTGCTTATAGAAGGGGCTAACGAAGAGCATCACACTGTTCGCTATGAGACATGGTGGCAAGATTTCATCGATAAGTTTTTTCTGCTGCAGGAGCGTTGCAAGATCGAAATGCTTCATCATGAAGAAGAGATCATCACGCTTAGAGTGGAAACATAGGTAATGACAGGTGTTTGATGGGTTCGTCTAAACGTAACGAAGTAGAAGAGGCAAGGGTAAAGTGTTATCGTTGCTATCGTCCCCTTAGCTCTTGTATGTGTGCTCATGTAAAGCCGGTTGATACCAATACCAAGTTTGTTGTTTTAATGCACCCCAAAGAGTTTCAGAAAGTCAAAAACGGTACAGGCCATCTTACCCATCTCTCTCTGCCGAACTCCGAACTCTATATCGGTGTTGATTTTAGAGAACACCAACGGGTCAATACCCTTTTACAAGAGAGCAATAACCACTGTCTAGTGCTCTATCCGGACGAGAACAGCCACAACTTAAACGAAGAGAAGATCGAGGCTGAGGGCAAACAGATCGTGATCTTTATCATCGATGCGACTTGGAGTACGGCGCAAAAACTGCTAAACGTCTCGACCAACCTGCAAGCATTGCCGAAGCTGAGTTTTACACACACTAAAAGCTCACAGTTTCAGATCAAAGAGCAGCCTGAAGCGTACTGTCTCTCAACGATAGAATCGACCTTGACGATCTTGGAGTTGTTAAATGAGCATAAGATGGAAGCAATAGAAAAAGAGGCGTTTGAGAGCTTCTTAGACCCTTTTAAGGCGATGATAAAGTATCAGATAGGGTGTATATCGGAGTCTAAGAGCAGTCACAAAAATGCCGTGCGGTTTAAAAGACGAGACTAGAGTTCCTCTTCGCCCTCAATTTCGCCGAAAAGTCCAGAAGCATCGACTTGCTGTTCCGCTTTTTTAAACTGCTCATCTTCGACCTTCGCAAACTCCTCTTCAACGTACTCAATAAACTCTTGAATATCAATATCAGGGTTGTAGATATCTTTGTAATACATACAGATCTTTACAAATTCGTCTGAACAGCCAAAATCTTTTAATTTCTCTTCTAAGGTCATGTAGTCTCCTTTTTTGCAAAAACATGAAGATATCCATAATATTGAATAAGCTTGAGGTTTTTTTCAAGATCGATTTTAGGTGACAGCGCTGCGAGATACGCTTTAAATCCATCGCTATCCAAGTCACCTAAGTACTCAGTGCCTTCCGCATTTTCACCCGTAAAATAGATGATATAGTGTGTTATAGTGCTTGTGTCTTTGATCCATAGTTTCATAGATAGGATTTTAGCAAAAAATCATTAGATTTATAGGGTGAAAAGGAGATAAAAGAGTCAGAAAGGGGATGGAAATACTATTCGTATTTCCAAAGTTCGTATTTTGCCCACACTTCCGGTGCGTATTTACAGCCGTTTTCAAAGGCTGATCGAATATACGGTACTGCTTTTTTATATGACTTGAGGACACCTTCGCCTTTGCAGTACATAAGACCGATCTGAGCATAGGCTTTTGCGTGCTCCTGCTCAGCGGCTTGTTTGTACCAGTAGAGTGCTTTATGGTAGTTCTGCTCAACACCTTTACCCTCATAAAAGATCGTTGCAATAGAGTATTGTGCTTTGACATTGCCCTCGGTTGCGTAAGGTTTCCACAGTTCAACGGCTGTTTTGAAGTCGCCGACTTTATAAGCGTCAACACCTTTATTATAGTTGTTGGCTAAGAGTGCGCTGCTCAGAAGAAGTAGTGCCAATATAGTATGTTTCATCGTTATCCTTTTGATTTAGTAGTGTCCTTCAACTAATAATAGTTTATGTCTACATAAAAACTACTTATGTATATCCTCATATTCGTATTATCTTTTTTAATTATTGAAAAATGGCAATTAGTCCACTTCTTCCCTCTATACTGTCTATAATCTACACATTTCTGCACAAAGGTGGTGTTTGTGTATAAAAATATATTATTAAACATGGCATATTATGTATACTCGTCCTTTATTACTTGAGGATTACTGATGAACAAATTTTTAGTGTTACTGTTACCTTTTTCGTTGATGGCCTTGACCATGGAAGAGATGGTTCAAGAGACAATTGACAAAAACCCGAATATGCAAAAAGATATTGGTAGCTACCGTGCTGTCAAATATGACCTTGACAAGGCAAAGTCAGGCTGGAAACCAAACGTTGATTTTAGAGCGGATGTCGGTTATGAAAATACTGACAAATCGTATGTCCAGACGAATAATCAGGCACTTGATACAAGCAGTGATCTTGTGCGAAATTCAGCAAGTATCGTGGCGACTGAGAACCTTTTTGAAGGATTTGCAACAGAGTCTGGCATTGCAGAGCAAAAAAGCCGTATTCTTTCTGCGCGTTTTAATACACTTCAAAATGCCAACTCTATCGCGCTTCGTTCAAGTGAAGTCTACATTGACGTGCTTCGTCAGAAATCTCTGTTAGACCTCTATGAAGAGAATGTAAACTCTCATGAGCGCATCTACGGTCTTATTCGTGAAAAGACAGAAGCGGGTTCTGGTCGTCGATCTGACGTTGAACAGTCAGAAGGGCGTTTGGCACTGGCGTACTCAAATTACATCGCGCAGGTGAACAACTATCAAGACTCTATTGTTAACTTTGAACGTGTTTACGGTGAAGCACTTACCTCTTCATCTTTAGAACTGCCACTTGCACCATCACTGCCTGCAGACACGTACGAAGGTCTCTGGACAATCGCGCAGCAGTATAATCCTACACTGTTGCTAGAGAGAGCAAACATCAAAGTCCAAGAGGACCGTTACACAAAAGATAAGGGTAACTACTACCCATCTGTTGACTTGGAACTTGCTGCAGCTAGAGATGAAAATGTTCAAGGGTATGAGGGGACAAACACCAATGCACGTGGTTTGTTGAAGCTCTATTATAACCTCTACCGTGGCGGTACAGATGAGGCGACTCGTCTGCAAAACCTTGAATATATCACGGTTCAAAAAGAGAGTTTCAACGAGCAGCAGCGTGCCGTTCGTGAGAAACTGAAACTGGCATGGTTGGCACAGCAGATCACCTTTAGACAGATCCGTTGTATCCGCATGCATGTTGAGTACTCTAAAAAGACCGCAGAGTCGTATGCACAAGAGTACCAACTAGGCCGTCGTAGTATCGTCGATCTGTTAAATGCCGAACTTGAATACAACGATGCACGTAAACAGCTTAAAAATGCACAGTCTGATGTGCTGTTCGCACGTTTTCGTATCTTAGAGGCGATCGGTCTGTTGAACTATGCTCTTGCGACTAATGTTGAAGAGAAAATCGAGGCTGAGATCCCAGAAGATATAACGATGAGTCTACGTCAATTTGACAAAGTCGATCTTTATGGTGAAAATGAGAACAACATCGATATCAACAACATCTGTAAAGGTTCATATAAACCACTTGTGATCAAAGAGCCGGAACCAATCCCGGTAGTTATCCCTGTCTCATCAGACGACATCGCTATTGATGATGTTGTTGAGTATATGAAAGAGAGTAAGCCGGTTATTATGGACTCTCTGACGTTTGAGTCACAGTCTGCGATTCTTTCTGCTGGCGGAAAAAAGTACCTTGGTACGATCGCAAAAGATCTGATCAAAAATGATGAGTACATCTTAGAGATCTCTGGCCATACTGACAGTATCGGTACGGATACCTATAACCAAAAGCTCTCTGAACAACGTGCCAACAGTGCTAAAAAAGCATTGAGCGATGCGGGTGTTAAACCCGACACGGTTGTTGTCATCGGTGAAGGTGAACTGAAACCGATCGCAGACAACAACAGCTCTGAGGGTCGTGCTGTTAATCGCCGTATTGAGATGAAGATGATCAAACGTGACCAATACGGCAACACTGTTGCAACTGAGATCGACATGACTAAAGCGGTTCAGACCAACTAAGAGTGATGTCTAAACATACAGAGGTAGACCCTTTACTAGCGTGCCTGGTGATCTTCACCAAGATCCATCACCGTCCTTTCAGTGCTGAAGCCTTAACGCATGGACTGCCTCTGCAAGAGGGCGAATCCACGCCTACACTTTTTTCGAACGATCCCGACAAATCACTTTTCTCGCGTGCCGCCAAACGTGCCGGTTTCAGCTCTAAACTTGTTGAACGTTCACTGACAGATATCTCTGCCTTGGTCTTACCTGTCATCTTACTGCTCAAAGATGACGGAGCCTGTGTTTTAGAAGAGATTGACAGAGAAAACGGTCGTGCAAAGGTCATCTTGCCTGAACTGCCTGATGCAGAGGAGTGGATCTCTCTGGAAAAACTAGAATCACTTTATCTCGGGTTCAGCTATTTTATAAAAAAAGAGCATCGTTTTAAACAGCATGACAAAAAGGTACTCAACACCGATCATGAACATTGGTTTTGGAGCTCTATAAAGTACTCCAGCTCTATCTACCGTGATGTCATTGTCGCTTCGTTTGTCATCAACCTTTTTGTACTTGCGGCACCACTCTTTACCATGAATGTCTATGATCGTGTGGTTCCTAACAACGCCATCGAGACGATGTGGGTTCTGGCAATAGGTATCCTGGTCATCTATCTCCTGGACATGGTCTTGAAACTGCTGCGTACCTATCTGCTTGAGACGGCAGGCAAAAAGAGCGACATCATCATCTCATCTATTCTGTTTGAGAAGGTGATGAACCTTAAGATGTCGGTTCGTCCTAAGTCTGTAGGCTCTTTCGCAAACAATCTCAAAGAGTTTGAAAGCATCCGTAACTTCTTAACCTCTTCGACCATCTCAACACTGATAGACCTCCCTTTTGCACTTCTTTTCCTTGTCGTGGCCTACTACATCGGCGGGATGATCATCGTCGTGCCTCTGGCTGTCATTGCTATTATTATGCTTTACAGTTTCATTGTCAAAGAGCCGCTGCGTAAAAGCATCGAAAGCACTTATGAAGCATCTGCGCATAAAAATGGTGTCTTGATCGAAAGTCTGATGAACCTTGAGACTATTAAGGTCCTCGGTGCAGATGGGCATTCACAGTGGAACTGGGAGGAGTCAACCGGCGATATTGCGCATAAAGGATTTAAATCCAAGATCTTTTCAGCTTCTATTCAGACCGTCACCTCGTTTATGGTGCAGATCAACACCGTTGTTGTGTTGATCGTCGGCGTCTATATGATAGAAGATATGGCACTCACTATGGGCGGGCTTATCGCTTCAGTTATTTTGACCTCTCGCATTATCGCACCGATGGGGCAGTTAGCTGCCTTGCTTGCTAATTATGAACAGACCAAGACAGCCTACACTTCACTCAATGAGATCATGCAGCTGCCGGTTGAGAGACCTGAGGAGAAAGAGTTTATACACCGTGAGAACCTTCAGGGCAAGATCACCTTCAAAGATGTTGTGTTCAGTTATCCTGAGGAAGAGAAACAGACACTTAAAGGGGTCTCTTTTACGATCAACCCAGGCGAGCGTGTTGGTATCATCGGTAAAATAGGTTCAGGAAAATCGACCATTCAAAAACTGTTGCTGAAGCTTTATGAGCCTGATAGCGGTACGGTTCTGGTCGATGATATAGACCTCTCTCAACTTGACCCGGCCGAACTTCGTCGCCAGACAAGTTATGTACCGCAGGAGATCGCTCTTTTTAACACAACACTGCGTGCCAACATTGTTTATAAAAAACCGAGTGTCGGCAATGACGCACTGCTTAAAGCCGCACACGTTGGTCTTGTCAGTGAATTTGTCAACCATCATCCACACGGGTTTAACATGGCCATAGGCGAGCAGGGAACAGGGCTTTCAGGTGGTCAAAAACAGGCGGTTGGTATTGCAAGAGCCTTTATTAGCGAATCGCCGATGGTGATCTTGGATGAACCCAGTAATGCGATGGACAGCAGTTCAGAGGCGCTACTCCTTAAACGACTGGATGTTGCTACAAAAGGAAAAACAACCATCTTGGTGACCCATAAATCCTCTATGATGGCCTTGGTCGAGAGACTGATCATCATCGATGACGGAAAAGTTGTCATGGATGGCCCAAAAGAGAAGGTTCTAGCTGCATTGAAAGGGGGCAATAATGGCTGAAAAAAAGCCTAACTATTCCCAAGATGACCTGAAATACATGGCATCACTATCATCCGCAGTACTGCAGAAAAACTCGCGTGCTTCGCGTCTCATCATCTGGATGATCTTTATCAGTATCACCTGGCTTGTTGTCTGGGCCTATTTAGCAGAGATCGATGAGCTCACTCGCGGTACAGGTAAGGTGATCCCTTCTAAACAGGTGCAGGTGATCCAAAACCTTGAAGGGGGAATCGTCTCTGAGATCTTGGTCGATGAGGGTCAGATCGTTGAAAAAGGAGAGGTGCTTTTGAAGATCGACGACACCTCTTTTGCCTCCTCTTATGCTGAAAACAACCTGCGGAATCTGGAGCTTAAAGCTCAGGCAATGCGCCTTGCAGCAGAGGTTAGCGGTAAGGAGACGCACTCTATGAGTGTCGTGTCCGATGAGATGAAACCATTTATTGAACACGAACGTGCTCTGTATCAACTCAACAAAAAGCAGTTGTCACAAAAACTGAACATTTTGAAAGAGCAGATCAACCAGCGTAAACATGAGTTAATAGAGGCGCAGGCAAAGCATAAACAGCTGCAAGAGGATTATAAGTTGATCCAGCAAGAGGTGCAGATAACACAGCCGCTTGTTGCAAAGGGCATTGTCTCTCAGGTCGAGTTTTTACAGCTCTCTCGACAAGCTTCGGGTGTCAGAGGCGAGATGGAGAGTGTTGAACTCTCAATCCCTCGCACACGATCTACCATCAAAGAGGCAAAAAACAAGATGGCAGAGGCTGAGCTTGATTATAAACATAAGGCGAAAGAGGAGTTGAATAAGGTGCAAGCAGAGATAGCGCGTATCTCAGAATCTTCGGATGCTCTCGAAGACAGGGTAAAAAGAACACTTGTCCGTTCACCTGTTAAAGGGATCGTCCAGCGTCTGCTTGTCAACACCATTAACGGTGTTATCCAACCGGGAATGGACATTGTTGAGATCATCCCGTTTAACGACAAGCTCTTGATCGAGACAAAGATCAAACCCTCTGACATCGCTTATCTCTATCCGGGTCAAAAAGCGATGGTAAAGTTTACGGCGTACGACTTTTCGATCTACGGCTCTTTAGAGGGGAAGGTGACACTGATAAGTGCAGACACGATGACGGATGAAGAGGGTAATAGTTTCTATATTGTGAGTATTAAAACCGACAGAAACTTTCTAGAGTTTGAGGGTAAAAAACATGACATCCTGGTAGGTATGGTCGCTAATGTGGACATCCTCACCGGTAAAAAGAGCGTGTTGGACTTTATTTTGAAGCCGATCCTTAAAGTGCATCAGGCGGCATTGAGAGAACGATGATAAAGCTCTATACAAAAAACGAGACCTTAGCCAGACGCCTTGAAGAGATAGGCTTAGAGTTCCTCTATCTAAACGAAGAGACACCAGACCTTGCTGCTCTTTTTATATGCGACCCTGTAAACCTCTCCTCTCTGTATGCGACCTATCCAAATGTCAAAGTGTTGGCCTTAAGTACAACACCAAGTTTTAGTGAAGGGATGGCACTTTTACAAAAAGGTATTAGAGGTTACGGCAACGCTTTTATGCAAAAAGTTCACCTTCTTCAAGCGATCTCGACCATTGAAAATGATGCTGTCTGGCTCCATCCAGAGATGATGCAAGAGCTTATTCTTCATGGCTCAAAGGCAGTTGTCAGTAATGAGGATGTTTTAGAAGCACTCAGCACGCGTGAAAGAGATGTGGCTAAAGAGATCGAAAAAGGGTTGAGCAACAAAGAGATCGCCTCGGCTCTGAACATCACAGAACGCACGGTCAAAGCGCATCTGAGCTCCGTTTACGAAAAACTTGGGGTGAATGACCGTCTGGCACTGGCTCTGTTACTTAGAAAATAGGGCAAGAGTGCAGTGAACCCCTAAAATTTATGTTCAAACTTAATGGTCGTCTGCTCCTTGTTGTCGATCGTGTCGCCCTGTTTCAGTTCGGGGGCATACTCGACACCGATAGAGCTGTTTTTGTCCAGATCGATCGTAAAGAGTTCGACAGCAATGCCGTCTACAACCGGTTTAGGCTGCTCTGTTAACACTCGAAGACGTTTCTGCTCCTCGCTCTCTTTTTGACGCTTCTCTTTGATGCTCTCTTTTAGTTCACTGACATTTCCCTCTTTTAACTTCTCTATCAGTGTATCGGCATGCAAAGCACTCAAAAAGATAAAGAAAAACAGAATAATTTTCATGGACCTATGACCCTTTTTTAATATTCGAAAACAGGTAAACAGCTAAAAGTTTTTGGAATTATACAGCAGAGATATAAACAGAGAGACTCTTCCGGCTGTCGCGTTTTGGCGCAAGAGAGCAGTGTGATTGGCCTCATTTCTGAGCAGAACATAGCATTGTCTCAGCAGCAGGGGCTTTTGCTCCTGCTGCGATAAAACTATGAGACGATTATCTCTTGTTCGATATTGACAGTGACGGTATTTGTAGCGTCACTAAAGACATCAAAGACCTTACCAGTACCGTTCGTCACCGTACTGTTTTGATCGATCAAGGTCGGTTCAAGTGCTACATTGTCACCTGCATCACCGTAGATAAAGAGCTCGTTGTTAACGTCTGTCAAGTCGATAACATCTTGGGCACTGAGGTTGGTGATGGAATGGTCACCGCCGGCAAGGTCGATGATCTCCATATTCTGAATATTGGAAATATTGCTAAAGTCCAGATCGTCAACAGCATTTAAGATGAGGGTATCGGTACCGAGACCACCATCTTGCAGCAGTGCATTTGAATCATAAAGAATAGTATTGTTATTTCCATCAATGATCAGGTTGGCAGTTGATGTGTCACCGTCAGTATCTATGATCTCATATGTGAATGTTTCAGTAATGTCAGTAGTCGTTGTGACAGCTGGTGTATAGCTGATTGCATCAAGGTATACATCACTGCTGGATTCAATGACAACATATTTAAAGTCAACACCACCCATATCAATCTGTATGGCTTGATCACCACTGCCAAAGAATGAGATGAACGTAAAGCTACTAATAGTATCCAACAGCACGCCATTTTCATCAAAAACGCTTACAGTCGTCCCGGAAAAAAAGCTGAAAAACGAGGTGTCGTTCAGGTGAAGTGCGACTTCTGAGATGTTGTCAGCAAACTCAAGAACAAGGGCATCACTGCCGTCGATACTGTCACTTGCCAAGAAACCGCTGTCCGCAACTCCCAGTCCCAGAGAATTTTCAGAAACATCGCCGGTATGGGTTGGCAGAGACGCAATATCAAGTTTGCTGTCAAGAAGATAGCTGTCGCTGCTCCCACCCTGGAAAGCATACAGCCCTACATTGTTCCACAGATCGATCGTATTACCACCTGTGACGACACTGTCAGGACCGGCATATGTATAGGTATAACTGCCGTCTTGTTGGAAAGTGATATCGCCATACTTGGCATTGACAGTCAGACTTCCATCAGCTGCAAACGTATTATAGAGTACACCGTCATACGTGATAGATGAGACAGTAGTCGAGCCATCACCCAGGGTGTCAGTATTACCATTGTATGTATCTGTGATCATATTGCCTGAAGTTGTATTACCATCTGAGGCGACTATCGTATCTACATTGTCAAAAGCAACAGGAACGCCATCGATAATGATTGTACCGGTTGTCGTTGTCACTGTTGATGCATTACCGGAAAGGTCTGTTGCCGTCACGGTAATCGCGATCTCACCCGGGACTAGGGCATCAATAATATTATCAGCCAAGGTCCAAGTCGTATCGCCATTGTTTACCGCTGTATAAGTGTTACCTCCAACAGTCACAACAACAATCGCAGTAGGGTCATCAACGGTACCGGTAAACGCCGGTGTCGTGTCCTGAGTGTTGAGATCATCAACAGTTACAGTCGGTGCGGTAAAGTCAGTAGATACATTCTCTTGGTCAGTAACGCTGTTTCCGGCTTTATCAACAATAATAGTCGCTGACACAATGTATGATGCACCGTCGCTCAGTGCTGCAACATCGGCAGCTGGAATGGTGATACTGAATGTATTAGGTGTCGTAGTACTGTTTGCACCCGTTGCCGTAGTCAGGTAGCTTTTGCCGTTTAACTCGACGACGACTTCATTACCTGCTACCAGTGTTGTGGTACCCGTGATCGTGATACCTTGCTGCGTATTATCATAATTGATGTTTGTGCTGATTGCATCGAGGGCAACCGTCGCATCGGCGCCGTTGATCCCATTTCCGCCTGACAGGTCTGTTACACTGGTATCCAAAATAACCGTTTGCAGGTCAGAAGCGATATTGCCTGCAGTGTCTGCAATGACTTCAGCTGTAACGACATATGTACCATCAGGAAAGACTGTAAAGGTGTCCTTTGATATGTCCAGACTAAAGAGACCGTCTTGTGCCGATGTTGTTGAGAATAGAGTGCCGTCAACATAGATACTGACGATAGAGCCGTTAGCAGCTGTTGTTGAGCCTGAAATAGTGATTAGATTACTACTCGTCGTTTCGTCAAGGTTGATGTAGTTGTCACTGATAGCATCGAGCAAGATCGTCGCGTCACCTTCTGTCGGGTTAAGGGTAGTGTCTATCGTGATAGTCTGTGTTTGTGTGCTTGTATTGCCGGCTGCATCACTCAGTGTTGCAATAAGCGCATAGTCACCGTCACTGAGAGGAGTGTTGGTAAGATCGATCGTCCAGTCTGTTCCACTGATAACAGGGGTATACAGCAGACCGTTTATAGTAATCGTCAAGACATTTGCTATGCCATTAACATCAGCAGCGTTGTCATAAGTACCGGAGATAATGATGGTTGTATCGGTTGTGATAAAGTCACTGTTAGAGATACCTGTATCATCCGTGATACCGTCAATAGTGATAAGATTGCCGTTATTGTTGCCTGTATTTGTCAAGGCGAGGTCTACTGTTACATCTTCTGTATCATTAACCGTTAATGTAGCTGTCGTTGTTGTAGCAGTTGCGGTATATACCGTTCCATCGACCAGGGCCTGAACATCGGCAACCGGGATATCGACACTGAAACGAAGGTCGCCATTGATATCTGCTGCTACCGTTGTGTTGTAGGTATTGCCATTAAAGTCAATAGTTACGGCATCTCCAACATTAGAAGCACTACCGACACTTCCAGAGATCGTTAATGCCTGATCGTGTTCAAGAGCATTGATATAGTTGTTACTGATCTCATCCAAGACAATAGCATCTGCAGTAGCCGGTGTTGTATCTATAGTGACGACTTGTGTGGCAGTCTGTGTATTTCCAGCCTCGTCTGCAATAGTTGCGATGATAGTATGGTCGCCGTCGCTGAGGGTTTCGTTTGTAAGGTCTACACTCCAGCTTTTGTCAGTCGTGTTACTGCTTGTCGTAACGTTGTAAGCGACACCATCTACGGTAACACTGAGAATTCTGTTGCTTGTCTCGTTGTCAAATGAACCTGAGATAATAAGTTTGTTGTCACTTGTAACAAAGTCATTATTATCGATACCTGTGTCATCTGTAATACTGTCAATAGTGATAAGATTTCCGCCGCCTTGAGGGAAGTCGCCATTATCATCTGCGAAGCTTGTGTCGAGTGTGACGCTCTTCGTGTCTGAGACAGTATTGCCGGCATTGTCGGCAATAACAGTCGCTGTAACTGTATAGTCGCCGTCAAGGAAGAGACCAAAGGCAGTGGCGACAAATGTCACGCTGAAGTTACCGCTGGCATCGACTTGAATGACCGGGTCCGGATCCAGGAACTCATTAATATTGTGAGCAACGCCATCTTCGCCTGTGATCTCAATCGTGACTGCTGAACCTGCTGTTGCTGATGATGTACCCGTGATAACGAGGTTTTCAGAGGTCTCAGCAAAGTTGATGTAGTTGTCACTTATTTCGTGTAATGTAATCGTTGCATCTGCACCGCTGTCGGTGTTACCGTTGCCGTTGTTGTCCGAATTACTGGTATCGATCGTCACATCTTCGGTATCACTGGCAACATTACCCGCTTTGTCTGCAACAACTGTAGCAGTAACGATGTAGGTACCGTCAGTAACACCGACAAGGTCTGCCGTCGGGATAGTAAGAGAGAATGTGTTCGGTGTGCCGCTGACATCGCCGCCTGTTGCCGTTGCAGTATAGGTGCTGCCGTTAAACTCAACGACAACGTCGCCGCCGTTAAGCAGGGTTGTTTCACCGGTGACTGTGATACCGCTAAGTGTCTCATCAAGGTTGATGTAGTTGTCACTGATCTCGTCAAGTGTTACCGTTGCATCCGCGCCGTCAATACCTGTACCGTTGCCATCGTTTCCTGTACCACTGGTGTCGACAGTGACTGTCTGTGTGACAGACTGAGTGTTTCCGGCTAAGTCCGTAACGATAGCCTCGATTGTATGCGCCCCGTCGCCAAACGGTTGGCTCTCAAGATCAAGTACCCACTGCTTGTCCGTGATGACGATGTCAGCAGCGTCAACCAAAACACCATCTACTTTTATTGTAAGTGCATTGTCAAGCTCATTGTCATAGGTACCGCGAATAATAAGCGAGGTGTCATTGGTGATAAAGTCATCACTGAACTCACCCGTATCTTCGGTAATACTGTCAATCGTCACAACATTGCCGCCGTTGTCATTGTCAGCGTCATCAAGAATGGTGTCTACAATAAAGGTATCCGTGATAACAGTTGCATTGCCGACAGGATCGGTAGCTGTTACAGTAATAGTAGTGTCGACGTTCTCAGTCAAGGCATCAACACTATCTTGCGGCAGTGTCCATGTGCCGTCACCATTATTGGTCGCTGTGTAGTCAGTACCGTTAATGCTAACTACGACAACAGCACTGCTGTCGTCAACACTGCCCGTGAACTCAGGTCTGTTGTAATTGGTATGAACATCATCGATCTGGACAATAGGCGCGACGGTGTCAACTGTTAGCGTGACAGTTTGAGTTGTCGCATTACCGGCAGGGTCTGTTGCTACCACAATGATCTGGTTGTCGCCTTCGGGCAGTGTGCCAATGACCGGAACACTCCATGTGCCGTCACCATTGTTGGTTGCATCATAATCAATACCGCCGATCGTTACAACGATAGCGGCGTCATCTTCTGAGATCGTACCGCCAATAACAGGAGTAGCGTCATTAGTCGGTGTTGTATCGACAGTGACAGTCGGTGCGGTAGTGTCGATGACAACAGTTGCTGTCTCAGTTGTACTGTTACCTGCAGGATCAGTAGCAACGACTGTGATAACATTGTCACCTTCTAAAAGTGGATCAGTGGCAGGCAGTGTCCAGGTACCATCACCGTTGTTTGTAGCCGTATAGGTATCAGTGCCAATTGTCACAACAATCGTAGCCGTAGCGTCATCTGTTGTACCTGTGATGGCCGGTGTCGTGTCGTTTGTGATGAGTGGATCGATAGCGATAAGCGGGTCTGTCAGATCAACGGTGATTGTCGCCGTTTCGCTTGTCGTATTGCCGGCAGGGTCGGTCGCGACAACGGTGATAGGTGTGTCACCTTCAGGAAGCGTGTTTGTAGCAGGCAGTGTCCAGGTACCGTCGCCGTTGTTCGTAGCTGTGTAGTCACTGCCGCCGACAGTGACTACGACTTCAGCATCCGGATCGTTGGTTGTTCCGCTGATCGTCGGTGTTGTGTCATTGGTTGCAATAGAATCGACAGTAACAGTAGGCGGCACGGTGTCGACTGTAATGATCGCTGTCTCAGTTGTCGTATTGCCGGCCGGGTCGGTAGCGACAACCGTGATCACTGTCTCACCGTCAGTAATAGGGTCGGTACTCGGGAGTGTCCAAGTGCCGTCACCGTTGTTCGTTGCTGTATAGTCGGTTCCGCCAACAGTGATAACAATTTCAGCCTCCGGATCATTGACCGTACCGTTGATATGCGGTGTGTTGTCATTTGTCAAAATATTAGCTAGGGTAACGATGACAGGTGTATCATCGGCTACCAGGCCAAAACGGTCATCTTCTTCGAGAAGTATTGCTTTGTCCGTACTAAAACTCTCAAGAGTAGTTGATACTGCATCACCACGATTATCATGATGGTGAACAAAACTGTCGACGATGACAGATGAACCGCCAACGGCAACTGCTTCGCCCGCTGCAGTCTCTTCAAAAACAGAGAGGTTCGGGTTTTCAGCCAAGATCGCTTTGAGAGAGCTGACCTCTGTCTGTGTCTCATCAGCTGCGATCTCTTCGCTGTCGTGAACCGTTTTGTCTAATGACACACTTTGGTTAGGGCCTACAGTGATGCTGGAACCGTCATTTAACTTGACAATGACGATCGTATTGGCACCTGTAGTGAGAATATCATTTTCAGTCAGTGCTGTGTTCTGTGTGGGTGTAGCCGTTGTTCCGTTTGCCAATGTAACGGTGCCTTCACCAGAGATATTTTCAATATAACCAATCTGTATAGCCATTATAATTCCTTCTAATATTACTAAATCTTATAGATTCTATCCCAAAGCCATAACAGAAGTCTATTGTACAAAGGTACTATATGTGGAGAAATATAGGTGGGATGGGTCTGCTCCCTTGGGTATCGCCACTTTTTAATTGATATATATCTCTGCTATAATCAATACAAAACAGGGGCATTACAATCGTTCAGGCATATATAAAAGAAGTTATATAATAATCTATACAAAGGTGTGATGATGAAAAAAATAATTTTAGCCTTACTGCTCTCCAGTGTCGCTCTTATGGGCGATGAAGCTCATGACATTATGAAGAAGATAGACAACAACATACGCGGTCAAAATGTCTATATGCAGATGAAGATGAGTATTACCTCTATGGGTCATACCCGTACGATGAAGATGCAGATGTGGGCGAAGGGGACAAAAAAGAGTTTTGTAAAGACCATCTACCCGCCTAAAGACAAGGGCATCACCTTTTTAAGCCTTGACAACCAGATGTGGCAGTATGTACCGAAGATCGAACGCATCATCAAGATACCGCCGTCGATGATGCTGCAAAGCTGGATGGGATCGGATGTGACCAATGATGACATGGTGAAGCAGAGCTCTATTGTTGAAGATTATGACCCTGAGATCCTGAAAAAAGAGGGGACGATGGTCACGATGCAGCTGACCCCTAAAGAGGACGCTGCCGTTGTCTGGGGAAAGATCGTCTCGCATATCGACACCACGACCTATACCAGTCAAAAAGATATCTTTTATGATGAAGATGGTGCAGAGGTACGCATCTTTTACTATAAAGATGTCAAGCAGTATGGGGACTACTACATGCCGACCTATTGGAAACTCCAACCGGTCAACAAACCCAATAGTTTTACAGAGATCACCCTTGAGGAGGTCAAGTATGACAGCGAGATCTCTGATCAATACTTTCAAAAAAGTGCACTTAAAAGGTTCTCACGCTGATGTTCTCTCTGGCACTGAAAAACATACTCTTCTATAAAGGCAGGTCGATCACCACCTTTGTGCTGACCTTTATCTCGGCACTGCTTTTCATTGTCTATGTGGCGATGATGGACGGTTCGCACAACTCCATGCTTCAAAATGCGCTCAAAGTCTATACGGGTGCCATAGAGATCTATAAGAAGGGGTACCGTGACATCGGCGGTAATGAGTATCTCATCACCGACGTCAAAAAGATCGAAGCGCAACTGGAGAAGATAGAGGGCATTTCCTCCTATACTTCGCGGTATGAGACCTACGGGCTCCTCTCTTCTGCAGACGTATCAGCTGCAGCCATGGTCTCAGGTATTAACCCTCAAAAAGAGATCGGCATGAGCCAGCTTGATGTTGCACTGATCGAAGGGGAGTTTTTAACGCAAAATGCAGGAAACTGTCTCTACGGCGGTGCCGAACTGGTCAAAAAGCTAAAAGTCAAGATCGGTGATGAGGTCAGTTTTGTCGGCGGTGCCAGTGACAACTCCTTTGCCGCCGATATCTTCAGACTCTGCGGTGTCTTTAGAACAGGCTCCTTCGAGTTTGACTCGTCTGCATCCTTTCTCGCCCGGAGTTATTTTGACACCTTGATGTATGCCGAGAACAAAGCCTCGTACATCACTCTGAAACTCGATGATGTCAACAGGGCTGAAGAGATCAATGCAGTGGTCTCAAAAGCCATTGACGGTGATTATGAGAGCCTCACCTGGAAGACATTGATGTCGGCGATGGTCGAGGCGATGGAGGTGGACAGTGTCTTTGGCTATATCTCGATGTCTCTCTTTTTTGTAGTGATCTTTTTTGTGGTGATGATCTTTGGTTTTATCAATGTCAGTTCGCGGGTAAGAGAGTTCGGTACGATGCGCTGTATCGGCCTTTCACGCGGCAGTGTCCGGGCACTTCTCTTTTATGAGATCTTTATTCTCTCAACGGCCGCGATCATGGTCGCTACGCCGATAGGCGGTTACATCGCCTACTACTTCAGTATCAACCCTATCATCATCGAGGGGATCAGCGAGACCTATAAGGATTACGGTGTCGTTTCTGACGAGATACCTTTTGATTTTAATCTCTTTACCATCACCTGGAATGTCGCGGTGATCTATCTGCTTAATTTTCTGAGCATTATCTACCCTGTCACCTATATCAATGCATTCAAACCCATAGAAGCGACGAGACATGTATAGTATTATCATCAAATTGGCATGGAACAACGCATTTTTACGACTTCGACGCACTCTCTTGGTGATCGTCATGATCGCAGTGAGTATGAGCATGATGCTCAGTCTTCAGGGCATCTATGACGGTATGACCATCAGTATGATCGATAAGACCAAACGCAGTGACAGCGGTGAGATCAGTATCTATCACCCTGAGTATCGTCTCAACAAAGTCCTGCAAAACAGCATTAAAGGTGCGGACAAGATCAAAGCAGACCTTGCATCACGAAGTGATGTCGAAGCAGTCGCACTGCGCTTTAGCGTGGAAGGGCTTAGCTCAACAGCCCGAAAATCCTCATTTTCAAACATCATCGGCATCGATCTGGAGGATGAAGAGCATTTTGGCGGTTTCAGCGATTTTTTAAAAGAGGGCGAGATCAGCTTTTCGAAACACGGTGCCATCATCGGCAGTGAACTGGCGAAAACACTTAAGATACGTATCGGTTCAAAAGTGATCTTCTCTACCCAAGACAAAAGCGGTGATATCAACGCTATAGCGGTGAAGATCAGAGGCATAGTACAGACCAACAATATTGCACTTGACGGCTCTGCATTGTACGTCGATACCAAACGATTGCAGACGTTTATAGGTGTCAGTGAAGATGAGGCCACACAGATAGCGATAAGAACGGATTCAGAGACCTTGCAGCAAGCGTTGCAGAACAAGTATAAAGATCTTGATGTCAAAAGCCTTTTAGAACTCAACCCTATGCTCAAGATGATGGAGGAGATGATGCTCATCTTCAACTCTATAACCTTCGGTATCGTGATGCTTGTGGTCTTCATCGGGATACTCGGGGTGATGTATGTCTCTATCCTTGACCGCATCAGAGAGTTCGGTATTATGCGCGCTGTCGGGATGGAGTATAAGTTGATCAGAGTTCAAATCTTACTCGAAGCGCTGTTTGTCGGTCTGGTGGGGTATATAGCCGGCGCTGTGCTGGGATTGTTGGGACTGTTATACCTTCAACATTTTGGCCTGGACCTTAGTGCCTGGGCAGAGGGTATGGAGAGTTTTGGATATGACTCGGTCATCTATGCCCATATGGAGCTAAGCTATTTTACAAACACATTTTTAGCGATCATCGCTGCATCGCTTTTAAGCGTCTTCTTGCCGCTTAGAAAGATCAAAACACTTAACCCTATAGAGGTCATAAAGGCTGAGACATGATAAAACTGGAAAATGTACAGAAATACTTCTTTCGAGGCGAACCGAGAGAGATCCATGCGCTTCGAGATATCAACCTTGTCATCGAAGAGGGCGAGTACACCCTCTTTAACGGCCCGTCAGGATGCGGTAAAACGACCCTTCTCAATGCCATCGGTGCGCTGGATGATGTGGACAGCGGCAAGATCTATCTCGACAACAGGGATATCGCAACACTCGATGAAAATGAACGGACAAAGCTGAGACTTAATGAGATGGGCTTTGTCTTTCAGGCCTATAACCTTGTTCCGGTACTCACGGTGAGTGAGAACATCAGTTTTATTATGAAGCTGCGAGGGTTCAGTGACAGCGAGATCAAAGAGAGAGTGTTTGAAGTGGCATCGATGTTGGAGATAGACAATAAGCTCGATGCGATGCCAAATGCCCTCAGCGGCGGACAGCAGCAGCGTGTTGCAGTGGCGCGTGCAGTAGCCGCTAAACCCAAGATCATTCTTGCGGATGAGCCGACAGCCAACCTGGACTCTAAAAACTCGACCGCGCTCATGGACATGATGCGTTCGTTAAATGAGAAAGAGGGGGTGACCATCTTGTTCGCCTCTCATGATGACTATGTCATCGAGAGCGTTCGCCGTATCATTAGACTGAATGACGGGGCCATAGTTGAGAGCTAAGCATACCTATCTTCTATTAGCACTGGCAGCAGTGACCTTATCTGCTGATTTTGACTATACGGTGAGCAACACCAACTTTACGATCTCTCAGCCTTCGGTTTTTCTTACAGATGAAGAGAGATATCTTTACAATTATGACAGACTCCGTCTGCGCAGTGATTACACCCAGAATGGCTTTTTTGTTACCTTTATCGGCGATGCTGTTAACTACCTTGGTCATGATTATATTACCTCACCATCGTTTCAGTACGTGAAACAACAAGAGTCAGACACCCCTTTTAAAACACAAACTTCCTTTTATGACTACTATGAGGGCACCGTGTATGCAAAGTTGTACCGGTTTTACGGCGGGTATGAAGATGCAGACAACCGTGTCATCATAGGTCTGCAAAACATCACTATGGGGGTAGGTCGAATCTGGACACCGACCAACCTCTTTAACCCGCGTAACACCTATGCGCTGGAGCCTGATGAGACATTCGGTGTCGCAGCGCTCTCTTATACACGCCACCTCTCTTCAATGACCGATCTAACCGTTGTCGCAAGTCAAAAAGCGGATTACAGTTTTAAATATGCGGCAAGGCTAAAAGGCTTTTTGGAATTTGGTGATGTTGCGGCCAATATTGTCAGTTCTGATGAGACGTTGATGTTAGGTTACGAGTTTGAAGCAAACCTGGCAGAGACAGGTGTTGAAGTACGAAGTGAAGGTGCCTACATCAAAAACAGTGCCATCAGGACCTTGCAGGGCGAGGAGAGAGTAGAGTTTGTCCAAGGCATAGTCGGAGCTGATTATGGATTTGAGAATGGTATTACCCTTGTTGGCGAAGCACTCTATAGCTCACAGACCTTTGATTACAATGAGATACTGCTCAACATCGATTCTGAGATCCTCCCAAACTTTGTCCTCTCCTATTTCTATCTTGGCGCGACTGTCAGTTACGCCTTTAACCTATTTTTAGACGGTTCTCTTCTCTACATAGAGAGTTTTAACGAGCAGAACTCCCGTTTTGTCTCTCCGACACTCACCTATACACTTAACGACTACAACACCTTTACACTGGGGGCGATGCTGCAAAACGGTCCAAGCGGAAGTGAGTTCGGGCAGTTCGGCAACACCTACTACTTTAGATACGCACTCTCGTTTTAGTACTTTTAGAGATGCCCTCTATACTGAATGATAGATCAGTGTAAAATCTTTTCATTATTTTTTCATTTTGTTCAAGTAGTCTACGACTATAAGTGGGTAGATAATAATTTTTTAGAGATCCTGAAGCGCATAGTCACAAGATTTTAGTTGTTTTTAATGAGCTCTTATTTATTATTAGTATAGATATCGATAGGATTTTAATGTCATTAAAGAAATTTCACCTTTTTTTCGTCCTCTTCTCGTTAACTGGACTGCTCTTTATCTATCTATACATTGCCCACCTCCTGGAAAACAACATTGACGCTCATGTAGAAAACAGTATTCATAGCACATCTGTTGAGCTGAACCAGCAGCTCCGAAATGACTTTTCTGTTCTTCAACAGCGTTTTTCCAACTATGAGCCCTTGAGTCTTGAAAAACTTGAAGAAGTCACTGAAGACCTTGAGATGACTATAGGCAAGGTCGATCTTGTAGCGATCTCCGATGTTATTAACAAAAATGTCTTTGATGGACACTATGAAATCTACATCATCAATGATGATAAAGTGATAGAGAAGAGTACCTCGTTGGCTGATATCGGCCTTGACTACAGTGATTATCCCTATTTTGCAAATGAGCTTGACCAACTTAAAAGCGGTGGTATTGAGTATAAAATAACAGCGCCGATGTTCGATGAACAGGCATTAGATATGTCACAATACTACGTAGTCAGAGCTGCCGATGAGCAGTGGGTTATGATCGGTTTTGTCTTACCGTTTGATGAGTATGTCAACCATAATGTAGAGAAACTTCAAACAGTGTTCCCATCACTGCAAAGTCTAGACCTTTTTATCCTTACCTATGACTATATTCAGCATATCAACACAGTAAAAGAGCAGAAAGATATTGGCAAGTTGTTCAAAAAGAACAGTCAATACACCAAGATGATCATGGATGATCTTAAGTTGGTGACAACAGAAGAGGTTTCGGCTGTTGAGGCTATTGCAGAGAGTTTCTCACAGCGTAACACCGTCTCATTGGCAGATGAGTCAAGCGATCAGACAGTTGTATATTCACTGACGACAAGCAGTTCTGAAAATGACTCTGATGATTTTATGTTGATCACAAAAATGAGCTTTGATAAAAATCATTATCTCACTGATTATCTTGAGCTTAAAAACCTGATGTACCTTTTAATTACCCTTGTGTTTGTCTTTATGGTGGCAGGTTTTATCTTGATCCACACAGCCATCATCCAGAAGATCAGTGTGATCGTAGATCAAATGCATAGAGATGATCCTATTAAGCTCGAAGGGTTTCTCTTTAGCGAGTTGAGATTTTTTGTTGAACGTTACAACAACTTTCTGCTTAATTGGAAAGAGAAAGTTCAAACCCTAAACGACATCACCATGCAAGATGAGTTGACAAAATGTGCCAACCGCCGTTATTTTAATCAAAAGATGAAAGCGCAGATCGATCTTTATGAGCGTTACGGCCAAGAGTTCTCTATGATTATGTTTGACATAGATAATTTTAAAGCTGTCAACGATACTTACGGCCATAGTCAAGGTGACCATGTTCTTAGTAAGATGGCGCACGATGTTCATGGCCAGTTGCGTGTCAGCGATGTTTTATGTCGTATTGGTGGCGAAGAGTTTGCTATTATCCTGCCCGAGACTAATCTAGAAAGTGCTCTGTTCGTTGCTGAAAAGATCAGAAAACGTATCGAGAACCAGGTCTATATTGACAATGAAAAAGTGACGATCAGTCTTGGTGCTGAGAGTTATAAGTCTGAGTTTGACTTTAACTCATTCTATTCCACTGTTGATGCCTTTCTCTATGAATCCAAAAGCAGTGGCAAGAACTGTGTACACAGCAGTGTCGCTATAAGCTCTTAACACTTAAAGACTATAATCCCTTTACAAAAGCAAGAGAGGTTACAGTTATAGAGACACATAAAAAAAGCATCCCCAGCCTTCTGTTTTCACTACTAATAGAGATCATCATCATTATGAGTATCTATTTTACAGGTGAGGGGATAGCTTACCTTCTTAATACCAAATTCCCGGGCAGTGTCATTGGGATGCTGCTGCTTCTCTCTGCACTGCATCTGAAATGGATCAAGGTCGATGACATCCGCCTTCTCTCCTCTTTTCTGCTTGGTTACATGCCGCTCTTCTTTATTCCCGCGGGTGTGAGTGTTATGGTCACATACACGCTGATGGAAGGCTTCTACCTGCAGATCATCGCCATCACGCTTGTCTCAACAGTCATGGTCATGGCCTTGACGGCTTTCACTGTGCAGTACTTTGTGCAAAGAGAGAGGTCATAGTGACAGCACTGTTTGGATTGGGTTTGACAATTGTCGTAGGTATTTTGGCTCTCTATTTTAAAACAAAGATAGCGTGGAGCCTTTTTAACCCCATGCTCTTTAGTATCGTACTTATTATCGCGGTGCTGGCCTCTTTTAACATTCCGTATGAAAGTTATGCGGTCGGCGGTGACCTGGTCCTGAAGATGCTGGGCCCCATCACAGTGGTCTTGGCAGTCCCGCTTTATCAGCATCACGACAAGTTGAAAAAGCATGCCTTTGCCATTTTGTTCGGCGTCATACTCGGTTCGCTCTCTGCCTTGGTGTCGGTCTATCTCTTCTCTCTGATGGCCGGTCTTGATATGACGCTCTTAAAATCGCTTCTGCCGCGTTCGATCACGACACCCATAGGTATCGCCTCTTCAGAGATGATAGATGGCCTGGTAGGTCTAACCGTTCTCTCCATCGTCATCACCGGCACCTTTGGAGCCATCATAGCGGAGTGGGTGTTTAAAACATTCAACATAGATGAGCCCATAGCAAAAGGGGTCTCACTGGGAACCAGTGCTCACGCCATCGGCACAGGACGCGCGTTTGAGTACGGTACATTAGAGGGGGCTATGAGCGGCCTCTCCATAGCTATTGCTGGAGTAGCTACGATCTTGTGGTTACTGCTGTTCCAATTTTTAGGATTGATATAAGGTGTGTGAACTGCACAAAGCTATTGACGGCGAACTTCTAAAACTTTGAGTGTTACGCCATGAGGATCTTCTATTTGTCTAGAGACAGCGTTGCAGCGATGCGAAGGGTAAAGCAGGCGCCTTCTCCTCTGTTTTGGACGGTGAGATCGCCCTGAAGATAATGTTTGGCGAGGCTCGAAGCGATATAAAGCCCCAGTCCTGTACCGTGACTTTTCCCTTTTGTCGTAAAGTAGGGCTCAAAAATATTTGACAGATGTTTTGGCGCAATACCGCCGCCGTTGTCACATACCTCTATGATGATCTGCTCTTGCTGGTGTTCGGCAGAGATGGTAATGCATCCGTCACCGGTTTGATTCGTATTGATCGCGTCGATGGCGTTATGCAGAAGTATCAACAGCACCTGAAGCAGTGCGTTTTTCCTGTTGTGCATAGTCAGATCCAGGCCGGCTCTGTTTTCAAGCGTTACATGATGCTTTTTAAGCAGTCCGGACACCAGTGACGTGGCGTCATTGATAACACTTTCAAGTTCAAATGTATTGGCCTCGTT
>JBATWM010000067.1:0-5476 GCA_049672605.1 Sulfurimonadaceae bacterium | reverse complement strand
CTCGCATCGGTTTGCCGGAACCCCAGATTTCTACTGAAACCTGGGGACGTGATTCTTGAAGGGTGAAACGTAAACCGTATTTGGCCAAGAGAGCCAAAATCTCTTCTTCTGAACCCTTGCCGTCTATGCCATCTATGGGAAGCTTGTTCAGGTCAGATCTAACGGCATCCCAGTTGTCATCTTCAAGCATTTTTCCAAGATGCATCTTTCGGATAAGTGCCGGGAGAACATGTGATGTTTCCAGATTAAAAGTGTCATTTGGTCCATAAAGATTTGTAGGCATGACAGATATGAAATTTGTTCCATACTGTAAATTGTAGGCTTCACACATCTTAATGCCGGCTATTTTTGCAATGGCATAGGGTTCATTCGTATATTCCAATGGTGAAGTGAGAAGAGCATCTTCAGGCATTGGCTGCGGAGCATTTTTGGGATAGATACAGGTACTTCCCAAAAAAAGCAGTTTTTTGATACCGTTTAGATAACTTTGATGGATGATGTTATTCTGTATCTGAATATTTTTATAGATGAACTCGGCTCGGTAGGTATTGTTCGCCACAATACCACCCACTTTGGCAGCAGCGAGTATGACATACTCCGGTTTTTCAGACTCAAAAAATTCTGCTACTGCCTGCTGGTTTAGCAGATCAACTTCACTGTGTGTCCGGGTAATAATGTTGATATACCCTTTGGATTTGAGGTTTTTGAAAATGGCACTGCCCACAAGGCCCCGGTGTCCGGCTACATAGATCTTTGAATCTTTATTCATCTGTTTTCCTTTGTTTTTAAGTTATCTTTTATAAAAAGAGTTCTCACTCAAAATAGTTCATAATGCGGTAGCCGCCGTCTTGCAGATACTGATCTTTCGTCATCAGCTTAAGATCCGATTCCATCATCTCTTCCACCAGGCTTTTAAGGTCATATTCAGGTATCCAACCCAGTTTCTTATTGGCTTTCGTAGGATCTCCCAACAGAAGGTCCACCTCTGTCGGTCTGAAATATCTTTGGGATATCGCAACAACTTCCGAACCTATTTCAAGTTGATAATCTGGATTTGTACATGCTTTGACATATCCTTTTTCCTCAACACCTTTACCTTTGAACTCTAACTCGATTCCAGCATAGGCAAATGCCATTTTTACAAAATCCCGTACTGTTGTGGTTGTCCCTGTTGCAATAACCCAATCTTCCGGTTCATCAGCTTGTAAAATCATCCACATCATACGGACATAGTCTTTAGCATGTCCCCAGTCACGTTTGGCATCCAAGTTACCCAGGTAGAGTTTATCTTGAAGACCAAGAGCGATTTTTGAAGCAGCCCTGGTGATTTTACGGGTTACGAAAGTTTCACCGCGTACCGGTGATTCATGATTAAATAAGATACCGTTACATGCAAACATACCATACGCTTCACGGTAATTTACTGTAATCCAGTAAGCATAAATCTTTGCAACTGCGTAAGGAGAGCGTGGATAAAATGGTGTGGTTTCACTTTGAGGGGTTTCTTGTACTTTACCATAAAGCTCTGAAGTAGACGCCTGATAGATTTTTGTTTTTTTTGCAAGACCAAGCAGTCTTACCGCTTCCAAGATACGAAGGGTACCGGTACCATCTGTATTGGCGACATATTCTGGTTCTTCAAAAGAAACCGCTACATGACTCATGGCAGCGAGATTGTAGATCTCATCAGGTTGCACTTCCTGGATGATCCTTGTTAAATTCATTGAACCGGTCAAATCACCAAAATGTAAAATAAAATTTCTATGTTCCATTTGGGGATCCTGATAAAGATGGTCAATACGATCGGTATTAAAAAGTGATGACCTTCTTTTAATACCGTGTACTTTGTACCCTTTTTTGAGAAGGAACTCTGCTAAATAGGAACCATCCTGGCCTGTAACTCCAGTAATTAAAGCAACTTTTTGACTCATTTTTTTTCCTTGAAATATAGTTTTGTATTACGTGCTACACCCTCTTAAAATCATCTGATATTCGTATAATGTCATCTTCACCAAGATACTCACCAACCTGTGCTTCGATCATGACCAAAGGAATTTTTCCAATATTTTCCAAACGATGGACCTCTCCCATCGGAATATAAGTAGATTCATTGGCACAGACAAGGTATTCGTTATCACCCCTTGTTACTGTAGCAGTCCCACTCACTACGATCCAGTGTTCAGAGCGGTGAAAATGTTTTTGTAACGACAGACGCTTTCCGGGTTTAACGACAATACGTTTGACTTTATAGTTATCTAATTCATCCAAAATCGTATAAGTTCCCCATGGCCGATGTGCTGTGGCGTGAATATTGGGCAATTCAGAATTTCTCTCTTTGAGAATTTTAACCACATCTTTAACCTTTTGGCTGCTCCCTTTTTTGGAAATAAGCAGGGTATCCACTGTATCAACTATAAGCAGATCATCTACATCGATAGCAGCTACGAGCTTTTCTGAAATGATAAGATTGTTATGGGAATTATCTGTTATGTTTTCTGTGGTCTGTTCTGCTTTGGTAGATAAAGAGACATTATTATAGTTATCTTTGGGCATCTCCTCATACAGTGCATCAAAGCTTCCCATATCGCTCCAGCCAATATCGCTGGCAACCATTTTGACTTTATTGCTCTTTTCCATCACGGCGAAGTCGATACTCTCTTCAGGGATGACGGCCATATCTTCATGGGCTATACGGATCATGCCATCATTTTTAGCATTTTTATAGGCCTGCAAAGAAGCATCATAAATCTCAGAAGCACTGTTTTTGAGCTCTTCGAGGAATACACCTGCCCGGAAACAGAACATACCGCTATTCCAAAAATAATTCCCTGCATCAAGATAATTCTGCGCTGTCTCTGCATCAGGTTTTTCATGAAAGGCTTTAACATTTTCACCGTCTGCTTCGATATAACCATAACCGGTTTCAGCATATTCGGGTTTAATGCCGAAAGTAACCAAATCACCTTTCATTGCAAGCTCTTTCGCACGTTCGATAACTTGTATATAAGCTTCCTGCTTTTTGATCAGGTGATCTGATGGCGAGACCAACACTACCTCATCCGCATCAAGAGCAAAACAGGCCAATGCAATGGCAGGAGCCGTATTTCGTCCTATGGGTTCAAGTAAAAAAGTATTTGACTTAGAATTAAGTTCTCCAAGCTGATCAACTGCCAAGAAATACTGCTCGGCATTGGAAACGATAAGTCGCTTATTGCCTATAGACTTATTGCGTTCTACAGTCAATTGAAACAATGACTGAGCATCGAAAAGCTTTACAAACTGTTTTGGCATTAATGTACGGCTAATTGGCCACAAACGAGTACCGCTGCCACCGCATAAGATAATATTAGTCATTATTTATATTATTCCTATCTCGAAAAAGTTGTAATCCCTAAGTAGATTATCTTTAACATCGCTTGTATATCGTAGCATTATATTAATATTATAAAGTTAAACTTGTGAAAAACAGTAGATGAAAAAGGCAGAGCGAGGAGAGACGAGCACGATTAGGTTGTGGGTAAAAATAAGTATTTTCAGATACTTTGTAAAGCCTGCAAGGTATATAAGGTCATTGTTCATGACTACTGCCTTATGAACAACCATTGCCGCATGCTGCTTGAGACAAAGCATGAGAACCTCTCCTTGATGATGCGGCAGGTCAATAGCTATTATGCTATGTAGATAATCTTAGAGTATCTACACACAAAAAATATGTGTTATTGATAAAAATATATAATTTTGCAATATTATTTGTACTTTTTCCATCATGCTATATGTAGATTTATTACTGTAAATGATGTTGACGCTGCTTTTTCACCTGAGAGCGCATTTTTCTCTCCTCTCCAAAGTTCATAAGGATTTACCAATTATACAATCGATGCGCTATACTAATGAAGTACCTGCATATAAAAGGAGTGATGATGAATATTGGTGAACTCTGCAATCGCGACACGTTTATTATTCAAAAAGATGACAATATCGTAGAGGCGGCCAAGCTAATGCGTGTTTTTAATGTCGGCGACCTGATCGTCGTAAGCGCAAGCAAGGAGGGCAACACGCCGATCGGTATCGTGACCGACCGCGATATCGTTATGCACGTCGTGGCTGACAATGCCGACCCTCAGAGCGTTTCAGTCGGCGAGATCATGAGTAAAGAGCTGGTGACCGGCAATGAAGAGGACGGCATCTATGAGAGTATCGAGAGTATGCGCACGCATGGCATCAGAAGATTGCCGGTCGTTAACAAAGAGGGCTATCTTGCCGGCATCCTCTCTGTCGATGACACATTGGAATTTTTAGGCGAAGAGATTAGTTTGTTAATCGGCCTTGTTTACAAAGAACAGCGATCTTAAACTGGTAGGCGGGGATAACAGTAAAAAGAGATAGGGCAGGATTCAATAAAGCTCTCCTATGCCTGATCTGACCCCTAACCTCGGTTTTTACCTATAAAGGCACCTCTATATGTTTAGAAATAAGATAACACTTTTCAAGCTGTTTGGTTTTAGCGTATCCATCGATGCGAGCTGGGTGATCATCCTCTTTTTGGTGGTGTGGTTGCTGGCCAAAGAGCTTTTTCCTAATTATTACCCGGATCTTACCGGTCTGACCTATTGGCTGATGGGTCTGGCCGGAGCTATCGGACTCTTTGTCTCCATCATTATTCATGAGTTTTCCCACTCTCTGGTAGCCCGCAGGTATGGCCTTGAGATCCGCGGCATTACACTCTTTATCTTTGGCGGTGTGGCCGAGATGAAGGGGGAGCCTTCAAGTCCCAAAGCCGAATTTTTTATGGCTATCGCAGGCCCCATAGCCAGCCTCATACTCTCTATTCTCTTCGGCATTCTCTATCAACTCGGCGATATGCTCGAATTACCGGCGCCGGCAATGGGAATCTTAGGCTATCTCAGCGGTATCAATATGCTGCTTGTTCTGTTTAACATGGTACCGGCGTTTCCTACGGATGGGGGACGGATACTCCGTTCGGCTCTGTGGTGGTTAAAAGGCGATATCTACTGGGCGACCCGGCTCGCTTCACGTATCAGTCTGATGTTTGCCATGACCATTATCTTCATAGGGTTTATAAATCTGCTTGGAGGCAATTTCATCGGAGGTCTGTGGTGGATCCTGATCGGATATTTTATCTTTAATGCTGCCGGTGCTTCGTATCAGCATCTGCTGATGGAGCGTTCATTCGGAGAAAAAACGGTACGCTATTTCATGAACCCAAACCCCGTTACTGTTCCCTCACACATAACGCTGCAGGAGTTTGTCGACAAGTATGTCTATCACTACCACTACAAGATGTTTCCGGTGGTGGATGGCAGTAGAGTCGAGGGGGTCATCACGATCCAGGCTGTCAAAGCGGTTCCCCATGAAGAGTGGCATCATCTGCAGGTCGGCGGATTGATGCAGCCGCAAAGTCCGGATAATTCGGTTGCTCCAGACACTCCTGTCAAAGAGGCACTGAGCAAAATGA
>JBATWM010000066.1:0-14941 GCA_049672605.1 Sulfurimonadaceae bacterium | reverse complement strand
AGGAGATTACACATGGGAAAATTCGTTAACAGTACAGAAGAGTTCTTTGCATATTGTGAAGAGAACGATGTTCAATTCGTAGACCTTCGTTTTACAGACATCAAAGGGGCATGGCACCACCTTACATACCGTATGAGCGCAGTAAACACTGGTATGCTTGAAGGCGGTTTCCCATTTGACGGTTCATCAGTAGATGCATGGCAGCCGATCAACAAATCAGATATGATATTAAAAGCGGATGTTCCAACAGCATTCCTTGACCCGTTTACTGCAGACCCGACCATCATCCTTATCTGTGATGTATTTGACATCTACAAAGGTGAACTATACGAAAAATGTCCACGTTCAATCGCTAAAAAAACATTGGCACATGCTGATGAGATGGGTATCGCTGACGCTGCATACTTCGGTCCTGAAAATGAGTTCTTTGTCTTTGATGACGTTAAGTTCACTGATAATATCAATGAAGCAGGTTATAAAATAGATACTGAAGAGGGTGAGTGGAACTCAGGTAAACATTATGGAGATATGTACAACACAGGTCACCGTCCAGGGACTAAGGGCGGTTACTTCCCGGTTCAACCTACTGACTCTATGGTAGACCTGCGTGCTGAGATGATGCTGGTTCTTGAGCAAGTTGGTCTTGAAGTTATTCTTGGTCACCACGAAGTTGCACAGGGTCAAGGTGAGATCGGTGTCGTTTTCTCCGACATCATCGGTGCTGCGGACAACGTTCAAAAATATAAATATGTTGTAAAAATGATCGCTCACCTTAACGGTAAGACAGCGACTTTCATGCCTAAACCACTTTACGGTGACAACGGTAACGGTATGCACGTTCACCAATCTCTATGGAAAGACGGTAAAAATCTTTTCTATGCACCGGGTAACTATGGTAACCTTTCTGAAATGGCACTTAACTATACTGGTGGTATCTTTAAACATGCTGCTGCAGTTGCTGCATTTACTAACCCTACTACTAACTCGTACAAACGTCTATTACCGGGCTTTGAAGCGCCAAGCATTTTGACTTACTCTTCTCAAAACCGTTCTGCTGCTTGTCGTATCCCTTACGGTGCAGGTGAGATGGCAACGCGTATCGAGATGCGTTTCCCGGATTCAACTGCATGTCCATACCTTGCATTTGCTGTAATGATGATGGCTGGTCTTGACGGTATCAAAAATAAAGAGATTCCGGCTGGTCCAATGGATATCGATCTTTTCGAACTTTCTCTTGATGAGATCCGTGAAAAAGGTATCGTTCAAATGCCACACACACTGCGTGAAGCACTTGAAGGTCTTATCGCAGACAACGACTTCTTGAAACCGGTATTTACTGACTTGTTCATCGAAACATACCAGCACTACCGTTTTGAGCGTGACGTATGGCCAGACGAAGGCCGTCCAACTGCTTACGAGTTTAAAACTACGTACCAGTGCTAATCCAATGATGCCTTCGGGCATCATCTTCACACTCCTTTTTTTTCCTACACTTTTTCTTTTCAAAACGCCCGATATCAGGCACACTTTATCCATTTCGTGTTATAACTTTGCATAATAAAATAGATATTTCAGATCTTATACAGTCAGGAATTGTACACAGTGACAAAAGAGAAGACCAAAGAACTACTTGACACTGTTGTAGAGCTCAGCAGCACAGCACACCCTGATGTGCACCAAAAAGTCCTGCTTCTCTCTAAAGTGTATATGCAAGATGTACGTTTCCGTGCCATGCTAGTCGATCAAAATTCCCGCTACAATGAAAAACTCCAGCGTCAAGAGAAAGAGCTTGCACGTTATAAATATGAGCTGACGAACCTGGTCAAACAAGAGACCGAAATACATCTGAAAAATGAGAAGATGCTCCAACAACAGGCAAAAATGGCAGCGATGGGCGAGATGATGGATGCTGTTGCCCATCAGTGGAAACAACCTCTTAATGCACTGAGTATGCTTGGGCAACTGTTACAAATGGATTTTCAAGAGGGCAATGTTGATGAAGCCTACATCGACAATATGCTCAAAGACACAAACGAACAGATCGACCATATGATCTCAACATTAACTGAATTTAGAACTTTTTTCCGCCCGGACAAAGAGCCTGAGCCTTTTGGGCTTAAACGCTGTATTCAAACGGTAATGCTGTTGATGAAAGATGAACTGCTGCGCAATCAGATCGAAGTCCACATCGAGAGTGAAAAAGAGATCATTATTAACGGGATTGAAAATGAGTTTAAACACCTTATCCTCAACATCATCGCCAATGCTAAAGATGCCTTTACTGAACGTGAACGTAAACAGCGTGCGATCTATATTCGTTTTTATGAAGAGGACGGCAATATCATCTTGAAGATCGAAGACAATGCAGGTGGTATTCCTGATGACATCATCAAAGATATCTTCAAACCAAATATTACCTCTAAAAAAGAGGGGACCGGAATCGGTCTCTACATGAGTGCTCAGATCGCCCAGAAACTCAGCGGACAGCTTTTTGTAGCTAACACTGAACGCGGGGCTGAATTTACTTTAGAAGTACATCCTTGTTGTAATTGAGTTTATATCAATTACTTAGCCCATCTCTACTTTGCATCGCTAACGCCGGATTCATTAGTCGGTAACCTATTACCAGACTTTACTAAACAGATATCAGAAGAAGAGTATTCGACAGAGATCATGCAGGGTGTCAGACTACACCGTTTTATAGACACCTACACAGATGCACATCCCATCGTTAAACAGAGTAAAGAGAGAATATCTCCTGAGCGCAGAAGGTTCTCTGCCATCTTAATCGATATTTTCTATGATCATTTTTTAGCTATTCACTGGGAACAATACAGTAGTAACTCACTGCTTGAAAGTACACAATCCTACTATAGATTCCTTGCAGCTGCTAACATGTCTCTACCACTTAGGCTAACAGAGTCCATACAACGTATGCCAAAGATAGACCTCCTCTACAACTACCGTACCCTAAAAGGGATGGAACATGCTGTCAACCGCGTCTCTCAACGGATACGTTTTGAAAACAACCTTCACGGCGGCGTTGAAGAGCTAGAAAACAACTTTGCAGATTTAGAAGCTGACTTTCACCCATTTTTTGCGCAACTGCAAGACGCAGTGAAGAGCTATAAAGAGCATTATGAGACCACTGCACAATAGACGCATTATATTAAACGTTCTATTTAAAAAGATCCCTGCAAAGATTGTAGTCATATTCGATGATCTCATCAGCTTAGTTCATCGACTACGCTTCGTCATTCCAGCTATTTTCAGCATGAGAATAGTCACAGTACGGTCTGTTTTTTGAGTGACCGCAGCGGCAAAGTACATATTTTGTTGTAGAGAAGTTTGTCGGTGTCGGCATCCCTTCAAGCGTAATGCCTTCAACCTTGTACGGCCCATTTTTCACGATTGTTATCTTTGGAACTGAACGTGCATCGATAGTGGTTTTACCCTTAACACTATAAGACAAGGCACCCGATGGACAGGCTTTTATAGTCTCAATGATCTTTGCATTTTTCTCGTTGTCAGGGCGTATCCAGTCTGTCGAATTGTCTGATGTGAAAACTGTTGGCAGACCATGAACACAGGCGGCCGCTCCCGCGCAGATAGAACGATTAAAGTGAATAGTGATCTCTTGACCTTCATATACCTGTATTATCTCTTCAGCGATCTCTCTATTGCTTGTAAAGCCTGCTTTCTCATGAGAACCATCGCAAAACGGTTTGTTCTTAGAGTGCCCGCAACGGCAGAGATGAGCAGGGTTTTCTGCCTCAAGCTTTTTCCCATCTTTCATAAAAACAGCATCAGCACAATCTACCTCTAACGGTCCATTCTCACATCCGATTATTTTACAACGCATCTTTCTCTCCTTTACACGATGTGGCATCTAAAACCACCCTGCATTAAGCGTTAGCTCTTTACCATCTCAACTAACAAGATATGCAGATCACTTGTCGCCTCGATGTTCAGTGACTCATCTTCCACCTCAGCCGCATCACCTGCTGCAAACAGAGCACCATTAATAGTGCCTTGCCCTTCCATCACTTTAACATAGAGCTGTCTATCTGACTGAAGAGCAAACGTTAACGTCACTCCGGCATCTATCTCACTGACAAACATATTAGCGTCTTGGTAGATAGTGATCGAAGCATCACTCCACTCCGGTCCGACAAGGTGCAGCCATCGGTTATGACGTTCACTAAAAGCAAACTCTTTAGAGCCATACTGCGGTGTAAGCCCTTTCTCTTTTGGCAAGATCCAAGTCTGGATAAGACGTACCTCTTGTTCCCCATCATTCATCTCAGAGTGCGCCACACCTGTACCGGCACTCATATACTGCACCGCGCCGCGACCTAAACTCTCTCTGTTTCCCATAGAGTCTTTATGCGTCAACTCACCGCGTATGACGTAAGAGATGATCTCCATATTTTCATGCGGGTGTGTTGCAAAACCTTGATGCGCTGCAACAATATCATCATTCATCACACGAAGCGGACCATAATGGATGTTGTCAGGGTTTCTGTATTCAGCAAATGAGAAGTGAAAACGGCTTTTTAACCAGCCATGATCTGCTAAATACAAAGACGAAAAAGGTATCTGCCTTATCATCTTTCTCTCCTGTCGACCACAATTACATTGATCTGGTGCTGTATTGATCGCATCTTGTACTCCTTCATAGAACATCTATCTTAAGGCGAATGAGATAACAGACAACTTATGTAAAGAACCCCTCTAAAAGAGCCAGGCCACATTTCAAGTTCTGGCTTATTTGGCAACATTGCCTGCGACATTGAGCGCATCCCATGTTTTGGAGATAGGTGGGGAGTAACAAAAATCCATCATCCCAAGCGCTTCTGTTGTCATTTTGGCTTTGATCGCCATAGCAATGACATCAATACGTAAAGCCGCACCGCTTTTTCCCAGTATCTGCCCGCCAAGAATCACTTTTGTTTGTGCATCATAGACCAGTTTAATATACAAATCTTGCTGATCTGGATAGTAGTCGGTGTGGTTTTTGTCTTTCACAAAAACACTCTTTACATCATGGCCAAGCTTAATAGCATCCTCTTCACTAATACCCGTTAAAGCCGCTTCGTAATCCATTACTTTTACACAGGCCGAGCCAAGAGAACCCGGGTAATAAGCCTCTACACCCGCCATGTTTGAACCGACGACACGTCCAAGTTTAGTAGCGCCTGTCGCTAAAGGGATATAAACATCTTCGTTTTTTACTAGGTGCGGTACTGTGGCACAATCACCTGCCGAATAGATGTTTTCAACATTCGTTTCGCCTTTGTGGTTGACAACAATGGCGCCGTTGGAAAGTGTTTTAATACCACTGCCTTCTAAAAATGCAGTGTTAGGTCTAAAGCCGGTTGCAATTACCACTAAGTCTGTTTGATAACCCCCTTTGTCTGTCACTATCATCTCGACCTTTTTATCGCCGACAAACTCGACAACAGACTCATTGGTTATCAGTTCAACCTCGTGCTTAATCAACTCATCTTGCATCAATGCAACGATCTTTTCATCAAAGATCTTGTCAAAGATACGTTCACTTCGTTGGATAAGCCGTACTTTTTTACCAAGGTTTTTCATAGCCTCAACGACTTCAACACCTATGAAACCGCCACCAACAACAGTGACATCTTGAACCTCTTCAGACATGGCCAGGGCTTTGAGTGCCGTACCGTCCTCCATTTTGGTCAACGTAAATATATTATCAAGACCACTGTTTTTAAAAGGAGGTTCTATCGCATTGGCACCGGTCGCGATCATTAAGCGGTCATAATGATCGTCGAAGAGCTCTCCGCTATTGAGGTTTTTCACCCGAAGGGACTTCGCCAATGGATCAACACTTAAGACTTCATGCTTTACAAAAACATCAATGCCGGCTTCTTGCATCTGTTCAACACTCCGTGCGATCATATAAGAGGGATCACTGAAAAAATCACCAACAAAATACGGCAGTCCACAAGCACCAAAAGAGATAATATCACCCATCTCATAAACAGTTATACTACCGTCTTTGAGCAGCCTGCGTGCCTTCGCTGCGGCACTCATACCTGCCGCAACACCACCCACGATTATAATGTTCATACGCTCTCCCTTATTAAGGCTTGCATTTAGAAGTGCCCTTTATTGTAACGCTTTTTTGACAATTATAGCAGTGCATTCGACTCTCTCTTTTTTAAATATAGCTTTATCATATTATATGTGTAAGACTCTTTTTCATTTTAGAGCCTCTATTTGCTATAATTGCGCCAATGATAAGTCTTGCAGGAGTTATCAGAATTTCAAGTTTAAAGGATTTACCATGAGCAGTATGCAAAATGGAAAATACCGTCCCTACCCCCAAGTTGATCTGCCAAATAGACAATGGCCGTCTAATGTAATCGAAAAAGCACCGATCTGGTGTAGTGTTGACCTTCGTGATGGCAACCAGGCACTGATTACACCGATGAACCTTGAGCAAAAACTTGAACTTTTTAACCTCCTGCTAAAACTCGGTTTCAAAACCATTGAGGTGGGTTTCCCCTCTGCTTCTCAAGTCGAATTTGACTTTTTACGCAAACTCGTCGATGATAACTTGATCCCGGATGATGTGACTGTTCAAGTCCTTGTTCAAGCACGTGAACATCTTATCGCCAGAACTTTTGAAGCGCTAGAAGGTGTTAAGTCAGCGATTGTGCACCTGTACAACTCAACATCAACCGCGCAGCGCAAGATTGTCTTTAAAAAAGAACAACAAGAGATCATCGACCTGGCCCTTGAGGGTGTCGACTTAGTCAAAAAGTATGAGGCTAACCATAACGGCAAGATCGCACTTGAGTACTCACCCGAATCGTTTACGGGAACAGAGCTTGAGTTTGCTGCTGAGATCTGTAATGCCGTAACAGCACGTTGGGGTATCTCTGCTGAGAGACAAGTTGTTATTAACCTACCGGCAACGGTTGAGATGGCAACACCAAATGTCTACGCTGACCAGATCGAGTGGATGAGCCGCCATCTGGACAACCGTGAGCATGTGTTGATCTCGACGCATACCCATAACGACCGAGGTACATCTGTTGCAGCAACAGAGTTGGCTCTTTTGGCAGGTGCAGATCGTGTTGAGGGGACCTTGCTTTCAAACGGTGAGCGTACTGGTAATGTTGACATTATCACCTTGGCGCTTAACATGTATACACAGGGTTTAGAGACAGGACTTGACTTTAGTGACATCAGCACTGTCTTAGACGTTGTAGAGCGTTGTACCGACATGAAGACCCATGAACGTCACCCGTATGTCGGTGAGTTGGTCTACACCGCATTTTCAGGGTCACACCAGGATGCCATCAACAAAGGGTTAGCATACCAACGTGCCAAAGAGGAGCCGTTCTGGGAAGTACCTTACCTGCCGATCGATCCTGAGGATGTGGGACGTACGTATGAGAGTATCATCCGTATCAACTCACAGTCAGGAAAAGGCGGCGTCGCTTATGTCCTGGAAGATAGCTTTGGGTATCAGCTTCCAAAAAAGATGCACCCGGAGATCGGTAAGATCGTACAAGAGGTGACGGACAAAGAGGCAAAAGAGTTGAGTAATGACGATATCTTGGCGATCTTTGAAAAGACCTATTTCTCACCGCCGACGCATCTTGAGTTCATCTCGCGTTCGGCTGCGACAAAAGAGGGTGCGGTCTGGTGCCAGTTAAAATACCGATATAACGGCAAAGAGATCATTGCGGAGAGCGAAGGAAACGGCCCTATCGATGCCTGCCGTAAAGCCCTGCTTAAAGACTATCCGAACAAGTTTGTTCTGAGTTCATACTCTGAGCACTCTTGCGGTGAGAAGTCATCGGCGACAGCCGTTGCCTACATCGAGATCGAGACTGAAGAAGGCAACTCGTATTTTGGTGTCGGAAAAGACAGTGACATTACCTTAGCCTCGATCAAAGCGCTTTTCAGTGCACTTAACCGCGCGTTTAAAAAGTAAAACCTATCACCACTTCGGGGTAACCCGAGGTGGTATCGCTTCGACTATCACTATCTAGATAGTACTCTTGTACCCAGCCCAATCCAACATAACCATTTTGAAATAAAATTGCCAAACCTGCACGGCCGCCGGCACTGCTGTAGTTATCGAACCTATCATCATTAATGTAGGTGTAACGGTAAAAAGCACCAAGGTAAGGGCGGAACTTGGAGCTAGTCGGTATGTAATAAGTTACAGGAACCGTTCCTTGGTGAATTGTTGGTGATCCACCAAACCAACCTCGATATCCAAGCCCTAGTGCAAGATTTTCTAAAACAAAATAATCTGCACTAACCCCTAAAATATAATAATTCTCTGTGTATGATCCAAAAAATGTACCGCTTGAATAGCTGACACTTCCAGAACCTAATGTGACACCGACACTTTTATTGCCTGTTCCAAACGGATTGGCAAAGGCAAGTGAACTTAGCAATGTTAATGTAACTAATATCTTCTTCATGATCTACTCCTTAAAATAGTAACTCTTCATCTGCTTCCGCTTGAACTTCCACATGAGGCGGTTTAGAGATATCCGTAAAATACTCTTTCTTTGTCCCCTCTACCGTCACCTCTATCACATCTTCCGGTTTCTCGAACTTACGCGGCATCTGCGGATAGATCTTAATGAGCTCTTTATAATAGTACCCAAATGAAGGGGCTGCCGTCCAGCCACCCTGCTCTTTGTTCCAAAGCGGCGAGTTGTCGTCATTTCCAAACCAGACCACCGTCTCGATCGAAGGTGAATACCCGACAAACCAGGTGTCGATCGAATCGTTCGTCGTTCCTGTCTTACCGGCAAGTTCTATGCCATACGTCCGTGCACGAAAACCCGTACCCCGTTGAACAATGTCACGCAGGATCGTTGTCATCAAAAATGCCTGTCGCTCTTCAGTCACCTTTTTAACAACCTGTGCCGGATGTTCCCAGAGTGTCTCACCGCGTTGCTCAACATAGTTGATAAGACGCAGATCAGTTAACTGCCCGCCATTCGCGAACGAGGTGAAGTATTGTGCAAACCGCTCAGGCGTCAGCGTAATACTGCCAAGGGACAGAGAGAGGTCACTAGGCAGATCTTCTATCTCATACTGCTGCTTGAGTTTACTCTTGATGGTGTTAATACCGATGTCCGTCACAAGGTTGATAGTTGCTAGATTACGCGAGTGCACTAAGGCTTCACGAAATGAGATCAGGCCTTTGAAATTATTCTCATAATTCTTTGGTTTCCATCGACGCGTCTCGTTTGAATCTTTATCCTGGTCTGTCTCAAAGTCATAGGTACGAGCGATATCGATCAGCTTTGTTGCCGGCGAAAGCCCAAAGTCCAAAGCCACCTGGTAGAGAAAAGGTTTAAAGGCAGAACCCGGTTGACGGTACGCTTGTGTTGCCCGGTTAAACGAGCTCTTTGTATAGTCAACACCGCCGATCATGGCGCGGATCTCACCGAGTTTAGGGTCAACCGAGATCATGGCACCATTAAACTTTGTCAGATTTTGATCTTCGTAGTCGACATAATCTTTAGGTCTTTTCTCTTTGACACGCTCGTTCTCTGCGGCAAGACGGATCTGTGCCTGCTCATAGCCATAGGTCATCGCCTCACGCGCTGCTTTTTGCATCTTCAGATCGATCGTTGTGTAGACCTTGTAACCGCCTGTTTTAAAGTCAGGGAACTGCTCATTAAGGCGGCGGACCACCTCATCGACAATATATGGGGCTTCGTTCTGTGTCAAGGTTTGATCATAAACGACAGGCTTCTCAGCAAGCGCTTTCTCATAACTCTCTTTATCGATCCATGCTAAGGCGTAAAGGCGTTCAATAACGCGATTTGCACGACCTAAAGAGATATCGTAGTTCTTTGTCGGTGCATAATAGCTGGGTGCCTTTGGAAGTCCGACCAAAATTGCCATCTCTTTAAGTGTCAGGTCTTTCAACTCTTTATTAAAATAACCGTCTGCTGCAGTTTTGACACCATAATAGTTATGGCCCAGGTAGATCTCGTTGAAATAACGCTCCAAGATCTCGACCTTGGTCAGTTCTGCCTCGATCTTATACGAAAGGATAAGCTCTTTGATCTTTCTGGAGATCTTTTTCTCTCTGGTCAACAGTGTGTTTTTGACCAGTTGCTGTGTCAGGGTACTTGCACCCTCGACCATTGCCATGGCTTTGATATCTTTAATAATCGCACGCATGATCGCATCGTAATTGATACCGCCATGTTCAAAAAACGACGTATCTTCGATCGCCAAAAGGGCCTCGACCATACGCGGAGGGATCTCATCAAAAGGGGCATAAAATCGGTGTCTGTCCTCAAAGACATTGGCGATCTTGTCACCGTTAACATCATAAATTCGAGAAGAGACCTTTGGGTTATAATCTGTTGTCAGTTTAGTGGTGTCATACGTCAGATTCATTGCGATCATGCCCACAAAGACAATAGGCCCAAAGATGACCAGCAGTAGGACAGTAACGGTAATAAATTTTTTAATACCTGACTTCTTTACAGGCGTATCCGTTTGAATACCGTTGTCTAAGTTTCTCTTTTTCTCTAATACTTTATCTATGTTCATTCTCTAAATTTCCTGTTTGCAAAACTTGCTTCGATTAATGTTTTTGTATAGAGGCTTGAGGGGTGTTCAATCACACTCTCCATCAAACCGCTCTCTTGTACCTTGCCCTCTTTTATGACACAGATCTCATCACAAAGTGCTGAAGCAGAGTGCATATCATGGGTCACAAAAAGGATCTTAAACCCCTGTCTCTCTTGCAACTTCTTTAACAGCTCGATGATCACCACTCTGGTCTTAGGATCTAGTGCCGTTGTCGGCTCATCCAACATCAGCAGCTTTGGCTCACCACTCAAGGCGATCGCAAGGACCACACGCTGAAGTTGACCCCCTGAAAGTTCCGGAGGAAAACGTTCAAGTAGTGCAAGATCCAATTCCACACTTTCACATAAGTCGCGCATCTTTTTTTCACCGACGAAGAACTGATCTTTGATCTTTGTCAATGGCGAAAGTGCTGTAAAAGGGTTTTGCGGTACAAAGGCTACCGTCTTGCCGCGTTCCAACGTAAAATCGGCATCTAGCTCTAGATCCAAAGTCATCTGAGAAGGCAACATCCCCAACAGTGCTTTAAGTGTTAGACTTTTGCCACTGCCGCTCTGCCCCACAAGAGCCAAGGAGTGTTTGATCGTAAATTCGATGTCAACTAAGTGCTTCTCAGCAAGAGAAACCTGGAGTTTTCTGATCTGCATTACACCCCTACAAGCGCACTACCGCACTAACTAAATAGTAGATATTTTATCTAAAGTCAGGTTAATAGCCTATCGAGTGCTATTAACCTGCGTCTATCGCCCTTTTAATTTTTAAACAAGCCTCTCTAAATTCTCTCTCGTCTAATCCTAAACGTGCAATAAAACGAACAATAGCTGCAGGTACAGTCGGCTGACGGATCGCACCCACTAAAATATTTTGTTCCAACAGCTCTTTTTGAATAACCATCACTTTACGGTTGTCATTCACTAAAATCGGCACAATCAAACCTTCGACTTCGATCCCAATGATCTCTTTTACAATGGCTTGACGGCCTCGAATCGCAGCTGTCAACTCTTTGGTGTTCTCTTGGATGTAACGCAGTGCATTATGACCCAGAAGTGTGTCAAACAGCGATGGTGCCGTTGCATAGATGATGGGTTTGGCACGGTTAATAAGAAAGTCGACAATATGTTCAGAAGCTAAGATGTACGCGCCAAAACTGCCATACGCCTTACCCAGTGTTCCCATCTTGATGTGGTTAGGTTTCACCTCTATCTTGTAATGGTCCAGTATCCCCATCAAATTCTCACCGATCACGCCAGAGCTATGGGCTTCATCCAAGATCAAAAGGGCATTGTATCTGTCTGCAAGTTCAATGATCTCTCGAGGCACAAGATCACCGTCCATTGAGTAGATCCCCTCAACAGCAATGATCTTGCGTTTGGCATTAGATGTTTTTAATAAAGCTTCTAAATCTGAAACACTGTTATGGGCAAAATAGTGCAGTTCTCCATCAATTAACTTCGAGGCCAAGACCCCAGAAGCGTGATACTTCTCATCCATAAACAGCGCATCACCCTTGCGCACCAAGGTCTCGATCATAGCAATGTTGGCATTGAATCCTGAACCGAGTATTACCCCAGCCTCAAAACCATTAGCCTCACACAAAGCACCTTCGAAATCCTGATGCACTTTGCTGTAACCATTGACTAACATTGACGCCTTTGAGGCGTGTGATTCCAAGGTCTGCAGTTCATCTATTGTTGCTTGCAGTATCTCTGCATTGTGTGCCAAACCTAGATAGTCATTAGAGGCCATATCGATAACACCATCGTCAAAGATACGGCGCTCACGGTATCGCCCCGATCGTTTTAATGCTGCTAGCTCTTTTTCATAATAGTTCATCTTAACATTGTACCGTTTGCATTACTTTGAAGTGATAAATGTTTTCAATACCTCAACACTAAGTCCCATCGCACACGACTCATAGCCTTTTGCCTCTTTGATGTATGATTTACAAAAGCCCTCCACCATACAGCCGCCTGCTTTGCCCTGCCACTTGCCTGATGTTAAATAGGCCTCAAGTTTATCCGCATCGAATGGCTCAAAAATATAATCGGTTGAAGAGATGTCAAGCAGTTCGAGTTTTTCGCTTTTGTAGATCATACAGGTAACGATGGAGGTGACACTGCCACTTTGTGTTTGTAATATCTCTCTTGCATCTTCTAAGGATTTGGCTTTACGAAGGATCTTTCCTTGCGAGGTGACAACCGTGTCCGAGACTAAAAGCGGCATCTCTCTGTAATCATACGTTTTGAGTGCTGCTTGGTATTTGCCCATGGTTGCTTGATAGACAAAGTTTTTGGGAGAGTCTGCAATGATCTGCTCTTCGTCGTAATCAACCGGACTTTGTATAAATTCAATATCAACATTACGTAATATACTGGCACGGCTTTCAGACTGTGAGCAGAGGCGGATTTTAGGAGAGTTCATTCGTTTCCTTTTGACAAAGGTTCTGAACAAAGTTCAGAAAAAAGAGATTTATGTATGCGAATAACGTAGAACGACACCAAGGTAGATAGCAACTAATCCAAGAAGAATATTTAGAGGTACAAGGTATTTACCGATCATACCCAGCATCGCTTTGGCAGCTGGCATATCACCTAACACAATAAATTTCTTCGCTTTCATTAGACGCCAAACCATGTAACCATAGTTCGTCGCCATCACCATCCAGATCGCCTCTTTAACATGCACCAACTGGTAAATCCCAAAGGCAACTTCATCAATCACGTTTCCGCCGGCATCAACGGCCGCTGCTCTAAAGCCCCAACCCACTGCCATTAAGACGGCTGTCACGATTAAGATGACAATAAACGGTGCAACGATCTTAAAAAGATTTCCAAGGGCTTGCGCGGTACGAGGGAGACGTTGTGCAGGTTCCAACTCTTGAAACGAGTAGTGTGCCGCAAAACGCATTGCGATCATACCGCCTACCCAGACAACAGCACTCAGGACATGGATAAAAACTAAAAGCTCTGTATAGTTCCAGAAAAGCTCAACCATCCACGCCTTCATCTATTCCCCACCTAATAGGACACCAGTTAACTCATCTGTAACATAAATCAAAGCTTTCTCTTTTGCCTCTGGCAATTTAGAAGCATCTTTTCCACCCGCTTGAGCGAAGTCTGGACGGCCACCGCCACCGCCGCCGAGTATCGGTGCGATATTTTTGATCCAGTCACCTGCTTTGACAGAAGCATCTTTAACACCCGCCGCAATAATGACCTTATCACCTTTGACCTGGAAGAGCATTGCAGCCACTTTGTCATGGGCATTTTTGATCTCATCAATGCGTGTTTTAACATCACCACTTTTGATCTCTTCTATGATAACTGTTACACCGTTGACCACTTGAGTTGAAAGCTCCTCTTTAGATGCAGCTAGTGCCTCTTGAACCTCTTCTTTAAGTGTCTTGACCTGCTCTTTGAGTTTGTTGACACCTAAAAGAACATCACGGTTCTTGACCTCTTCGGCTACCGTATTAAGCGTATGACGCTGCTCTTTGAAAAGGTTATACGCTGCATTTCCACACACCGCTTCAATACGGCGAACACCTGCTGAAACACCTGACTCTTTTGTAATGACAAAGGTACCGATAACTGCTGTATTATCTACGTGGGTTCCGCCACAAAGTTCAACCGAGGCATCACCAAAGCTGACGACACGAACTTTGTCGCCGTACTTCTCACCAAACTGCGCTTTTGCACCGCTGTTCTTTGCCTCGTCGATGCTCATCTCTTTCGTCTGACCGGCAATACCGCGAAGGATCTGATAGTTAACCTGCTCTTCAACTGCTGCGATCTCTGCATCACTCATCGCTTTTGGATGCGAAAAGTCAAAACGCAGACGTGTTGCATCGTTCAGTGAACCTGCCTGTGAGATATGATCACCAAGAATGTCATACAAGGCTGCATGCAGAAGGTGGGTTGCCGAGTGATGTTTTTCGATCTCTAAACGGCTGATGTCGACAATAGCTTTGACCTTGGCACCTGTTTTGAGTGTAGTACCTTTCACTTCAACATGCGAAAGACTAAGATCAAAAAACTTTCTTGTATCTGTAATATTCACAGAAGCAGCATCTATAATATTATCAATATCAAATGTTAATATACCGCTGTCACCGACCTGTCCACCGCTCTCAGCGTAAAAAGGTGTCTGGTCAAGAAGAACCCAGCCTGTATGCGTCGCATGAAGCTCATCGACAATTTTGAAGTCTTCACTCAGAAGAGCTAAAACGTTTGCTTCGTTGCTATTACCCTCATAACCGATAAACTCATTTTTGCCGAACTTTTCAAGCAGTGCTTTAAAGTCACCCGAGTTAGCCGCG
>JBATWM010000065.1:0-6967 GCA_049672605.1 Sulfurimonadaceae bacterium | reverse complement strand
ATCTCTTACCACCATCTGTTTTGAACACCAAACGAGCAAAGCCCGTTTGGCTACGCTGGCCGCTGTGGCACTAAAGCTTGCCCTTTCAGGGCAGAAATTAAATTTCACCATAACGATAATAAGCATTGCACGCTCCTTCATCACTTACCATACAGCTGCCAAGCGGGCTGTTTGGGGTACAGGCTTTGCCAAAGACACTGCAATCTTTTGGTTTGGCCAGACCTTGCAGGATCGTGCCGCAGATACAGAGTTTATGGTCATCAATCGGTTCGTTGGACAAGACCTTTGCAAATACCTTTTCGGCATTAATACTGTCATAGGTGTCTTTGAGCTTAAGTGCGGAGTCGGGGATGTCACCGATACCGCGCCATCTAAAGTGCTCACGCGGCTCCATGTACTGCTCTATCAAGGCTTGGGCTTTGGTATTGCCTTCTCGTGTTACCGAGCGTCTGTACTCGACTTCAACCTCTTGACGTCCCTCATTCTTTTGACGTACCATCATCAAAATGCCCTCCATCACATCAACCGGTTCAAACCCGCTCACAACAATAGGGGTATGATAGGCAGCACAAAGCGGTTCATAGATCTTTGATCCACTGATCACGCTCACGTGAGAGGGGCCGATAAAGGCATTGATCTTGGCAAGACCCGGATCCATGATCGCTCTGACAGCAGGGGGAACAAGGACGTGGTTGATATGAAAAAAGACATTTGTAATTCCGTTTTTGACAACATGGTCGATCACGGCTGCCGTCATTGGTGTCGTCGTCTCAAAACCGATAGCAAAAAAGATGACCTTCTTGTCGGGGTTCTCTTTTGCGATCTTAAGCACGTCCATCGGAGAGTAGAGAGGACGAATGTCACTGCCTTTGGCACGCTCTTTGGCTAAGGTACTTTTGGAACCGGGAACACGGATCATATCTCCCAAGGTACATAAAATAGCATCATCTATGCCTGCAAGAGCGATGGCGTGGTCGATCCGCTCTTTGGGCATGATACAGACAGGACAGCCAGGCCCGTGGATGAATTCGATGTTCTTAGGCAGTATCTGCATGAGACCATACTTCATAATGGTGTGCGTGTGCCCGCCGCACACCTCCATAATACGAAGCGGCTCTTTGAGTTTTTTAGCCTCTTTTTCTATCTCCAGGGCTAAGCTTTTGATGATCTGCGGATTTCGGAACTGATCGTAAAGATCTTTTAATTGTAACTCTTTCACAAAGCGCCTTTATAGTGTTGTGTTGGGACAGTTCTCTGCCTCTTCAACCACTTGTCTACGCTCTTCTTCCTGCATCAGCTCCACCATCTCCTGGTAGACTTCAAGGCTGGCCAAGGCTTCCTCTTTGTCGATCTTGTTCATCGCAAAACCGACATGGATCAGGATGTAGTCGCCCACCTCGATCTCGTCAGCCATCAGGTCAAGGCTCACCTCTCTTTGAATACCCATGGTGTCTGTTGTTGCGATGTTGTCTTCACTGATCTTGATCACTTTAGAGGGGATAGATAGACACATATAGTTTTACCTTTTTAGTTATTCTTCTTGATCGGTGTATTGGTATGGGGATGGGAGTGTTAACGCATCTTGCGTTTAAACTCTATCCAGTCGATAACGGCTTGAATGGAACTTTTGTCTTTAACATTGACCTCTAAGATGTCGACACCCGGCTTGAGCTTGCGTGCCTCAGCTTTTTCATGCTCTACATCATAGTCAAAGTGAGGCAGAAGGTCCGTCTTGGTGATCAACACCAGATCCGCCTGACGAAACATCACCGGATATTTTTCGATCTTGTCACTGCCTTCGGGAACAGAGACAAGGACAATATTGAGGTGTGAACCTACATCATAACTTGCCGGGCAGACAAGGTTGCCGACGTTTTCGATGAAACAGACATCGATATCACCAAGCGGCATATCGTGCAGCCCTTTATGGACCATAAAGGCATCCAGGTGACAGGCACTTCCTGTCTGGATCTGGTAGGCAGGGATCCCTTTTGCTTTAATACGGTCGGCATCACGGCTTGTCTCAAGGTCGCCTTCGATAACGCCGAATTTAAAATTTGCAAGGTCGGCCATATGCTCAAGCAGTGCTGTCTTTCCGCTTCCCGGACTGCTCATCAGGTTGATGGCTAAGACATTGTGGTTGTCAAAATGCGCACGGTTATGCGCCGCTTCCTGGTTGTTTTTGTCCAAGATCTTGGTTATGACGGAGATGGTCTTGGTGTCATTTAACTGCGGGTTGTGGTGCAGTGTTTCATGCGCCGCCTGATGTCCGTGAGAATGATCGTGATGGTGATCATGCGAGTGGCTATGTTCATGGCTATGGTCGGTTATACTGCAGCCGCAATCTTGACACATGTTTCTTCCTTATCCTAAGAGCATATTCGAGCCGATAATGACAGAGACTAATCCCGCCGTTGTAAAGACCCTGGTTACATTTTTTCTGTTATGCAACAGGTTTTTATTAATATATAGTATTACAGCCCCAAAGCCTATAAAAATCACCATAACACCCAGTGCAAATGCAGAAACCATGACCAAATCTACACGTTGTGCTTCGAGCATGCCCAGTGTTACCAGCATACCTCTTACTCCGCCGATCCCCATTAAGACACCGACAGTGAATGCCGAAGCGACATCTCTGTTGTCATGTTGGTGCTCTTTTCCAAACCAGATATGGGTATGCACATGACCATTGTGGGTATGTTGTTTAAGCTGGATCTTGTTGGTAAAGACCATAAAGAGCAGGTAGAGTCCCATACCTAAGATCACCATAGCGGAGATCGTGTCACCGTATCCTAAGAAGGTCTCACTGATATTATAGAGCTCCAGTCCCTTTGCAAAGAGAAAAAGTGTCAGACCATGGCCTAATGCAAACAAGAGTGTGATCAAGAGTGTTTTTTTCCTGTTTTTACCAATAGAGAAGTCGGCTATAGCGGTGAGATGGTCGGGACCGAAGGCGTGTAAGATGCCGTACCAAAAGATGATGATCAGTCCCGTCTCCATAACTACACCTCCGCCTTATTGCCAAGCAGCAGTGCACCAAGAACAATGTTCTCTTTGTCCATCCCCAACTGTCTATTTGTATAGATAGGGTAGTTTGGTGTAACGCTGTTTAGCGTACGCATCAAGAGTTGGCGATTTTCAAAGAGCGTTCCGCTAAGAGTTACTCCGCTGATACCGATATTGGCGTCTGCATTTTGCGTTTGCAAGGCGATAAAGTCCGCTAAAGAGTCCAAGAAGCCGAAGCTGAGCAGTACATCGTCAACTCCAGCCAGTTTAAAGCTCATAGCAGAGCGCAGTGTCGTGAGGGTGTCAAGACAGTAGTTTCCATCAACCTTTTTCACTTTATAGTCAATCCGTGGTCCGGATTTGCCGCCAAATTCAATGGCATTGGCTTCCAGTACCTCGGCTGCCTCTTCTATGTCATCACCATCATAAAAGCCCAGTATAGCTGCTGCTAAACCAAAAAGTTCTGTGAATGTTTCAGCCCCTTCAAGATTTTTAAAATGGAGCTTTTGGATTGCTTGATAGAGGGACGGATGCTGCGTTTTATAATTTACGATCAACCTTTGTGCACTCTCTTCTAAGTCCGAAATACTTTGAAGTATCGTATGGGGCTGCTTGTTATGACGCTGAAACTGCACCATTGTCGTGTAGCCGATCTTAGGTGAATAGCTGAAGAGTTGTGAGGGGGTGTCACAACTGAGATGGATACCGCATAGTGATTGTTCAAAGAGACCGTTTTCCAACACAACAGAAGCAAAAGCAGCATGTGCCGGCTCGAAAAAGAGGGTGCCTTTTTGTTGCTGACCTTCACCGTAAGGGACATATGTGATGGCGTTAAAAGGCTCCCTTTGAGCTTGTGCATGATCTATTTTAAGCTCTTCTTTATCGCCTCTGGCATAAAAACCATAGGCCTCACATTGGGCCTGAACGGCTAGAGACTCTTTAAAGGTCAGTGGTAGGAGGTCGCGTCCTGTTGCAACAATGTAGGGATGTTCAAGCGCCGTTACACATCGCAGTACAGGCGGATGTGATGAAAATAGAAGATCGACACCGCGTTTTTTCAGCGCCTGTGTCAACGCCAAGGTGATAAGATCGTCAGCGATAAAGAGCTTGTAGCGGAGATGGTCGAGCTCATGTGATGAGCGCAGCTTTAATTTTGGCTTTAACCGAACAACAGGTTTCTCTACGAGTGTCAATGTCTGAAGTTCAGATTGGGTCAGGACAAAGGCATCGGGCAGGGCTTCAATGTTGCAAGAGAGAATGCCATAAGAGCTCGTTTGTACTTTTTCATTGATGGAAAGTGTACGTTCACCGTTACTAGTCCGGAGGGTTATAACACCCTGATCGATCAACTCTTGCGCTTTTTTATCGATATTTTTATAAAAGTCATCACTGCCAAAGAGCTCCGTTAATTCGCTGTAACTCACCTTTGGATCACTACAGCCGCAGACCTCACATTGATCAAACTGTGTCAATGTTTGGTCGATAACCCCTTCTTGACAGGTTGGACAGTAGGGGATCTCATAATAACGCGAGCTCTCTTCTAAAAACTGATCCTTAGCCTCTATTGATTCGATCTCTTTTAGGAGAGGCTCTTTTAAAAAGATAGAGAGCGGGACCATGGCAGAGACAAGTTTAGCCAAGGCTTCTAAGGTTTCTTGATCGCCGCTGGCCTCAAGCGTGTAACGGTTGTGGTCCTGCTGCAGATAGACAGTGGTTGCAGCTCTTTTCTTGATCGCATTAAGAAGACGACTCATCAAACCGTTGTGGTGCTGATAGTCGAAATTAAAGGCTATGTTCATAATGCATCTTATATGAGATCGGAAGAATATCGTTGATGGTGATCTCTTTTTTGAGAACCGTATCTATTCCTAGAGAGCTTAGGTGTTTGATCAAGGTCTGCTCTGCAACATGCACCGCTTTGTCAACACCATCTGAGAGAGAGAACTCGATCGGTTCTATGATCGTCGGTACAATGCCGATGATCTTAGTCGTCGGTCTGTCACCGACAAGGTCCATCATCGTCAAAGTCTGCAGCATCTCCACTTCGTGGGCGCTGCCTTGCCAGTCTATACCGTTGGGAACATCTTCAAAATCGAAAAAGTAGACCTCACCAGCTTCAACGCCGGGAGCATTGACCGTGTCGATAATGATCAGATAGTCATATTCGACGATGATAGGTATAAGGTGCTGGGCCAAGGTCCCGCCATCGAGCAGATCAACCTGATGACTTGTGTCAAATCGATATTTCTCTTGCATATAGTTGACAATATGGACACCAATGCCTTCATCGGCAAACAGGATGTTGCCGATACCTAAGATCAATATTTTCATTTTGATTGCTCTGTCTCCTCTTGTTCACCTTTTTTCAGATGGTAATCATACCCTGTAAACATAACATCAAGTGCATTGTGTCTGAATCGGATAGCAGACCAGATCACCATATAGACATGGATCGGCACAAAGATGATAAAACCCCACATGGTAATGTGATGGATCAGACGGACTTGGGCCAGTCCGCCAAACCACTTTGTAACAACACTGAGCGGTTCATAGATCATGCCTCCAAAGCCCTGATGGTAGACATTCGAGTAAAGAATAAGTCCGGTAAGTACCGTAACGATCACAAGTGTCGTGATCGTAAGGTAGGTGGCAAACTGAATAGGGCCATAGATCCCTTTTTTTTGGAGCTCACCGATAAAAAAGTAGGACTTTAACTGTATTATCCATGATTTCAGACTCAGCAAATCTTTTACGGAGCGTGTCTCATGTTCATGGTTTTTACCAAAAAAGAAGAGGTAGATACGTAACATTGCTGCTGCGACAAGGATGAAGCCAAAAATATTGTGCACCATCCCCCACTGGGCATAGACAAGTTTATTGGTGTCTCCTTCCGGCGCTAAAAAAGGAGCAGCAAGGTAAAAACCGGTCGCAGTAAGTACTGTAATAGTAATGGCGCGTGTCCAGTGCAGTAATCGGTTCGCACTGCTGTATACAAAATCGGGATAATATGTTCGTTTATTCTCTTTCATTTGATGCTCCTTTTAGCAGGCGGCTCCGCCGCTCATCGTACTCACTTTAAACGCACCAAGATCGTGTCCCTTAATGTCCATGACATGCACTGAACATGACATACATGGGTCAAAGGAGTGGATGACACGCAAGACCTCTAAAGGTCTTGTCGGGTCTTCGATCTTTAGACCGACAAGCGAGGCTTCGTATGGCCCGATAATGCCATTGGCATCTTTTGGTCCGGCATTCCATGTGGTCGGAACAACCGCTTGATAATTCTCAACAACGCCATTTTTAATGCGTACCCAGTGACTCAGCGTACCTCGCGGCACTTCACCGATAAAACGCCCTTTGTACTCTTTGTTGGGATCGATCTCATACTTGGTATAAGTGCTCTGATCGCTTTTGATGTTCTCGACCAAGGCGGCAAATGTCGTAATGGCGTTATCGGAGATCACTTTTGTCTGTAACATCCGCGCAGCAGTCCGGCCTAAGGTTGTAAAGAGCGCCCCTACCGGCAGACCGGTACGTTTTAAAAAGGCATTGACAGCCTCTACGACAGGTTTATTGCCTTTGGCATAATTGACCAGCATACATGAAAGCGGCCCGACCTCATAGCTTTCACCGTCATAACGCGGTGCTTTGACCCAGGTGTATTTGTCATCCGGGTTGATAACCTTTGCGGGACCATTGACAGTGTCACCATCAACGAATCCGGTGAACTCCGGTTCTGTTACACCATCGTAAGGTTGAAGAGATCTCTCCCCTTTGTACCATGCATGGGTCACATCTTCTTCTATCTTCTCATCTTCGATCTCATACACTTTGCTCAGATCACCGTTTTTGATGATCCCCGATTCAAAGAGGTTCTTGTTGCGAGTGAGTAAAAAGGCATCAGCTGACAAGAAGTTTTTCACACCCATACCGCCCAAGACGCTCTCTTCTGTTC
>JBATWM010000064.1:0-6895 GCA_049672605.1 Sulfurimonadaceae bacterium | reverse complement strand
TTCAAAGCTTCAACATGAAGTCTTTCTAAGTCTTTTTTCAAGGACTCATTGTTTGTGGACGGGAATTATAGACAAATCATAATTGGATGTCAAGAGGTTTTTGAGGGAATTGCTAAATTCTTTTAAACTTGTCTGTTTTTGGGTGTTTGCTTTACTTTTAGATCTTACTTGCACTGTTTATCTCTTTAAATGTCTTTTGATAGTCGGGTCGTCTCTACTTAGTAGTCTATTACAAATTCAACTTACAACCATACTAATAGTGATATGTTCAACTTTTTCACGACTAGTAGCCAAGCTACTCCCATGCATTCCACATTCTGCCTTGCCATGTAGTAGAATATTAATATCACTTTACGCTTTACCAACCTGACATTTAGTCAGCTAGGTACGAGATATCCTTGATGAAAAAGAAAGAGAAACTATTCTTTAGACGTTGATATTCAATCTCTTAAGCAGCTTATTAACAGTGCTCTATATTTATACGACACTAACACTAATTGTCTCTAGAAAATGTGGACAGGAATAAAAGCATTAGCTTTTACATTAATAAATGCGTTACCGCTTAGCAATTTTCGCGGCATCTGACTAGAAGGAGAGAATAACCATTAAAAAACTCATTTTGTCTGAGCTCAGCAAGTTAGGGACTTTTAGGGAGTGAACGGGTGGAAGGAAGGTAGTCGGTAGCAGCCTTCGGTGGTCGTAAACGACATCACCTTTGGTTCCGAACCTATAAAAGCCAACTTCTTGGCTTTTATTTAACGGTTCTCACCTCGAAGCTGTCGCGAGCGCTTTTTCATTTCATTTTTGGCGAGTCAAAAAGGAAAGAGTGTATGCATGAATATAGATAAGGCAATAATAGTCGTGAAGACAGATACACTTGTGGATTCCTGCCTTCGCAGGAATGACGGACTACAGACACATCATAACGGTATCCTTCACACCAAAGTGATTTGAATTGTATATATAAATGATCTATAATTGAAAATTGAAAGTATACCAGTCAGGTTTATAAATTAAATAGAAATTTTGAGTGGTTTGAAAAGTAGAAAAAGAGTCACGCTCTTAAGCGTGACGATATCGAATTATACTAATTCGATGAAAGCCATAGTCGTTGCATCACCGCGACGAATACGAGTACGAGTGATACGTGTATATCCACCTTTACGGTCTGCGTACTTAGGAGCAATTTCTGTAACAAGTTTATTTGTCATTTCTTTGCTTTGTAGTGCAGCGAACACTGTACGGTGAGCATTAGAGTCACCTTTGGCAGCTGCAGTGATTAGTTTCTCAACAAATGAACGTAGTTCTTTTGCTTTTGGAACAGTTGTTTCGATTTTTTCGTTTTCGATCAACGCAATACTAAGGTTTTTAAGAAGAGCTGCACGATGTGAGCTAGTACGACCTAGTTTACGGTATCCATGACGGTGTCTCATGTTACTTCCTTATTCAGCTTCGATTTTTTTCTTAAGTGCGCCAACAAGGTCATCAGACAAATTTTCACCTACAGCGAAACCGGTTTCAGTCAGTTTCTCAAGGATCTCTTCGTAAGATTTTTTACCTAGATTTTTAACGTTCTTAAGATCGTTTTGGCTCATCAATACGATTTCGCCGATATATTTAATGTTTGAACGATCAAGACAGTTGAATGAACGAGCACTCAAACCAAGATCATCAATACGAGCAGTCAATTTTTTCAGCTCTGGAGACTCTTCTACACGTTCGATAGTAGCTGGAGCCTGAATACTGATCTCACTGCTAAACACGTTCAGTTGAGCGTGCATAACTTCTAGTGCATTACGGAATGCATCTAGAGGAGAGATTTGACCATCTGTAACAATGTTCAGTACAACTTTTTCAAAGTTCGGGTTGTCTTCAACAAGAACATTCTCGATAGCATAAGTTGCTTTACGAACTGGAGTAAAGAATGCATCTAAAGCGATGTAACCTTCATCAAGTTCTTCACGAATGTCTTCACTTGGTACATAACCGATACCTTGGAAAATTTTGATTGTAAAGTTCAGCGTTGCATCATCGTTAAGAGTTGCAAGGAATGCATCTGGAGTAACAATTTCTACTTCGTCATTATCAAGGTCAGAACCTTTGATCTCACATGGACCAGCAAAGCTGTATGCGATCTCAGCCTCTTTAGCATCGTCTTTAAGTTTAAAGCGAATACCTTTAAGGTTGATAATAAAGTCAGAGATATCTTCAAGCATACCGCGCACAGAGTCAAACTCGTGCTTAGCGCCTTCGATTTTAATTGCTACCGGAGCATACCCTACAGAGCTGCTAAGCAAAAAGCGACGTAATGGGTGTGCAAGTGATACTGCGTAACCTGTTTCAAACGGGTATGCAATAACATTCGCTTCATTTTCGCTAATTTGCTCAACCACAAACTCTTGTGGAAGAAGCGGAGATGTTTTGATTTTTTTCATTCACAACGCCTTTTTATAAATTATTTCGAGTAAAGCTCAACGATTAAACGTTCTTCTACTGGGATAATGATCTCTTCACGCTCTGGAAGACGTGTGAAAATACCAAATACTTTCTCTGCATCGATATCAACCCATGGAGAAATACCCGTTTGGTTTGTTAGTTCGATAGCACGTAGTACTTGGTTGTTTTTCTTGCTTTTTTCACGAATTTCTATTTTTTGACCTGGTTTAACACGGTAAGAAGCGATATCTACACGGTTACCGTCAACAAGTACGTGACCGTGGTTTACGAATTGGCGTGCAAAACGACGAGTCGATGCAAATCCCATTCTGTAAACAACATTGTCAAGACGCTGCTCAAGAAGAGTTACAAGGTTTGTACCTGTATTTCCTGTACGACGTTTAGCTTCACCAAATAGTGCACGCATCTGCTTCTCAGAAACACCATACATGAATTTAGCTTTTTGCTTTTCGTTTAGTTGTAGACCGTACTCAGAAACTTTCTTACGACGTTGGCCATGCTGACCTGGACCGTAAGGACGTTTTTCTAGAGCAGATTTACCTGCAAGACGACGCTCGCCTTTTAAGTTAAGACTTACACCGAATCTTCTTTCGATTTTTTCTACTGGACCTCTATATCTTGCCATCAGTAATCTCCTTAAACTCTACGACGTTTAGGTGCGCGACAACCGTTGTGTGGTAATGCAGTAACATCTTTCATGAATGTTACACGAATACCTTCGATTGCGCCTACCGCTTTAGTCGCAGTTTCACGACCTGAACCTGGACCTTGAACTTTAATACCAAGTTCTTTAATACCATGTACTTGAGCTTTCGCCACAGCGTCTTCTACTGCTGCTTGCGCTGCAAACGGAGTAGATTTTTTAGACCCTTTGAAACCAAGACTACCAGCTGAGCTCCATGCGATCATGTTACCCATCTCATCCGTAATAGTTACAAGCGTATTATTGAACGATGCTGCGATATGAACGATACCGCGTGCAATATTCTTTTTTACTACTTTTTTACGAGTTGCTTTTCTTTTTGCCATACTCTAATCCCTTACGCTGCGCCGACAGTTTTACGTTTACCCTTACGAGTACGCGCATTTGTCTTTGTTTTTTGTCCACGGCATGGAAGACCACGACGGTGACGTAGACCACGGTATGAACCAAGATCCATCAATGCTTTAATGTCCATTGCAACTTTCTTACGAAGATCACCTTCAAGGTTTGCACGGATCTCTGCAGTAATAGCGGCTACATCAGCTTCGTTAAGCTCATGAACACGTTTGTTATAGTCGATACCTGTAGCGTCAAGAATTTGACGTGAGGCATGAAGACCAACTCCGTAGATGTATGTTAGACCATACTCAACGCGTTTTTTCTTAGGTAAGTCCACACCAGCAATACGTGCCATGCTTATCCTTGTCTCTGTTTATGTTTTGCGGTCTTGCAGATTACTCTGACAATCCCTTTGCGTTTAACGATCTTGCAATCGTCGCACATCTTCTTTACTGAAGCGCGTACTTTCATTGTAAGCCCTTTATTTTGTTTACTTTAACCGTTTTAGGCAGTAGCGGTTTTCACCCTGCCAATACTTGTATCTATCGCTTAAGCCCCTAAATTAGGCACTATGAAATAGATACAAATACTCAACCATTTTGTTTAAAACGGTAAAGTGGACGCGTATATTACTAAAAAGTACTTAAAAGTATTATTAAAGATAGTGTTTACTCTTAATTTGTCATTTCTTTGCCTAAGAGACTGTCGGGTTAATACTCAACTGGCTACACATTCCATCTTTTTTCATCTTCTGCCCGCTATTTATTTAATAGCTATTCTCCTCAATTAGATTAATCCGACACTCTTCTTTAGGATAGTGTATAATTCCGTATTAATATATAGGATACCTATGAATGCAACAATAGAACTTGGTAAGATCAATACACTGAGAATAGACAGATTTACCGAACCGGGTATCTACTTAATGGCTGAAAACGAAGAGGACCTGCTCCTGCCGGGTCAATATATCACTGATGAGATGAAAGAGGGTCAAGAGATCGATGTCTTTGTCTATACAGATAGTGAAGACCGCCTTGTTGCAACGACAGACACGCCAAAGGCAATGCTTGATGAGTTTGGCTTTTTTGAGGTTGTTGACGTAGCTGACTTTGGTGCCTTTGTAGACTGGGGCCTGCCAAAAGATCTGTTTATTCCGAAAAATCGTCAAAAGACACCTTTTAGAGTAGGTGACAAACGAATACTGCGAATTGTAAAAGATGAAAAGAGTGAGCGCCTTTTAGGCGTTGAAAAGATCAAGCAGTTTCTTTCGCATGAGGTTGAAGAGGGCTACTATAAAAATAGACCTGTCAAACTTTTAGTCATTGCCAAAACACCTCTTGGCTTTAAAGTCATTGTCGATAACACCTATTCCGGTATGTTGTTTACTAACGAGATCTTTGAAAAAATTGCTGTCGGTGATACTAAAAAGGGTTTTGTCAAAGAGATCCGTAAAGACGGAAACTTTGACATCTCCCTGCAGCCTATAGGCACAGCGGCCAAAACGGACATCGCTACCGACAAGATCATGCAACTCTTAGAAGAGAACAACGGCTCACTGCCTTATAACTATAAAAGTGATGCAGACCTGATCAACAGTGTCTTTGGACTCAGTAAAAAGAACTACAAACGTTCATTAACAACGCTAATTGATGCAGGCAAGATAGAAGTCTCTGAGACTGGCATCTACAAAAAATAGGATGATTTAGAAATGGCAAAAAAGAAAAAGAGTGTTGATTATAGTGCACAGAACATTATCTTCACAATGGATCAAAAACAAGAGAAGCTCATGCGTTTTATGCCTGAAGTTCAGGCAGTAGAATTGAAATGTATGGAACCGGGGTCAAAAGGCACCCATGAGGTTGCCTTTGCCCATCTCCCTAAAGAGATCAAGCAGTTAGTAAAACCTCTTAAAAGTAAATAAATTGATGGTAAAATCCCATCAAACAATCACTAAAGGAATGCAATGAGCGAATTTGAAAATGTAACGGCAGTAAAAGCAGCCAATATCTATTATGACGGAAATGTCACCAGTCGTACACTAAAGTTTAGTGATGGCAGTATAAAGTCTTTGGGCATTATGCTGCCGGGTGAGTACACTTTTGGTACAGACGATAAAGAGATCATGGAGATCATAGCAGGTGAGCTTGAAGTGAGACTTCCGGGCGAAGATGGTTTTAAAACACTTAACGTACCATGCAGTTTTGAAGTACCGGCCAACAGCTCGTTTGACCTAATCATTAAAGCACCTACTGACTACTGCTGTTCTTACATTAAGGCGTAACCCTCTCAGGGTTCTGCCCTTCCCCATCATCACATTAATCTCTTACTATGAGACTAATTCTCCAAAGCTTTCTATATGTTTGCCATCTTCTGATATAACTTTACAAAATAATTACGAAAGAAGAAATCCCACATGAAAAAAATCTATCTCTCAACACTCGCATTTGCCCTGGTCGGTATGACTATGACTGGCTGTAATGAAGACAAATCTGCAAAAGCTGAAGCAGTAAAACCAGCGGCAATGGCCCTCTCAACACAAGAAGAGAAAGTAGGCTACGCTATCGGTCTTCAAATTGGCGGACAACTGCTGACAACAAAAGACGCACTTAATTCTGAAGCACTCATTTTAGGACTGCAAGATGCATTAGCAGAGAAAGCACCTAGACTTACAAACGAAGAGATGCAAGCAGCTAAGATGGCTTTTCAACAGCAAGTCCAAGAACGTGCACAAAAAGAGATGGCACAACTTGTAGAAAAAAACAAGGCTGAAGGGGAGGCTTTCCTTACTCAAAACAAGACTAAAGAGGGCGTGGTTACACTGCCAAGCGGTCTTCAATACAAAGTCGTTCAAGTAGGAACAGGTGATACGCCTAAAGAGACAGATACGGTCGTCACTCACTATACCGGTACCTTGATCAACGGTCAGGTCTTTGACAGTTCAGTTCAACGTGGTGAGCCGGCAACTTTCCCAGTCAGTGGTGTCATCGCAGGTTGGACTGAAGCACTTCAACATATGAAAGTCGGTGCGAAATGGCAACTGTTTATCCCAGCTGATCTTGCTTACGGTGAACGTGGTGCAGGACAGATGATCGCACCTAATTCAACACTTCTTTTTGATATTGAGCTTTTAGAAATCAAAAAGTAAGCATATAAATCACTAGGCGATTTGCCTCGTGATTTTTTTAAATACACCCTCGTAATTTCCCTATCCTCAATTCTATATCTATTCTCCAAACTTTTTAAATTACTTTATATCACTAGGATGTTATTTTTTACGATGTGGCATTTCACGACTCGCAATTTAGTTGCTCCCATGCATTGAGCTTTAGCTCTTTAAGTGCCACCCTGCATTACGCTTTAGCGTTTTATCTTCTTGCTAGCTCAAGAAACGCCTTC
>JBATWM010000063.1:0-45583 GCA_049672605.1 Sulfurimonadaceae bacterium | reverse complement strand
CCTCTACCATGTACGAAAGGGGGCGGCCTATGAACGCTCGCTGCGGGTACTCAAGAGGCTCACCTCTCTGAACCCCTCAATAAGGACTAAAAGCGGCATCATGCTCGGCTTTGGCGAGCGCGACGATGAGGTGCAGCGTCTTATGCAGGACCTTCTGGATGTGGGCTGCCGCTATCTCAGTATCGGCCAGTATCTGGCCCCTTCGCATCACCATGAGAGTGTGGTGGAGTATGTCAAGCCGGAGCGGTTTGAGTTCTTTCGAAAGCTCGGGATGGAGATGGGGTTTAGCTACATCAAAAGTTCGCCCTATACACGCAGCAGCTATATGGCGCATGAATATTTGGAGGCAAAATGAAAACGTATGAAACAGTGGTGATCGGGGCAGGCCCCGGAGGTTATGAAGCGGCATTGAAGTTGGCAGAAGCAGGGGTGAAGACCCTGCTGATCGATCGAAACAAAGAGCGTATCGGCGGAACCTGTCTGAACGAGGGGTGTATCTCGGCCAAAGCCTATCTTCAGAGCGCCGAATATGTCGCTAAAGCCTCCCATTTCAGTGACTGCGGTGTGGCGCTGGAGCTCAAGGGGCTGGACATGGTACGTCTTGGGGCGAAAACCGTGTCGCTGAAAGATGAGATCCGTTCGGGTGTTGTATGGCTGCTTGAGAAGGCAGGGGTTGAGACACTTTACGGCGCGGCCTCTTTTATCGATGCCAACACTCTTGAGGTCTCAGGCGAGACGATCGGCTTTGAGAAGTGCATTATCGCGACAGGTTCAGCGGTTCGCGAAGTGCCGCAGCTGCCGCTCGACGGCAAACGCATCATCTCCAGTAAAGAGGTGTTTGAGCTGGAGTCTCTGCCGGCATCGATCACTATTGTCGGCGGCGGGCCTATCGGCTGTGAATTTGCGACCTTCTTCAGTGCTTTCGGCGTGGAGGTGACGCTGATAGCACGCGGTGCCCAGCTCCTCTCTGCAGAAGATGAGGATGTCGCCAAGGCACTGCTCAGAGCCTTTAAAAAACGCAACATCAGAGTCGTCACCTCTGCTGCTGTTAAAAAGGCCGAGGTGAATGAGAGTGGTGTAGAGCTGCTCATCGAGGCAGAGAGCGAAGGGTCTATACAGAGTGAACTGCTGCTCTGCGCAATCGGCCGTATCCCCTACAGCGATGGGCTTCATCCTGAAAATGCCGGAGTCGAGCAGAGCGACAAGGGCTTTATTGCGGTCAATGCCTCGTTTCAGACGACACAAGAGCACATCTATGCCGTAGGCGACTGCATCGATACACTGGCCTTCGCGCACACGGCCTACGCCGAAGCCAGGATTGCCGCGCAGAACATCATCAGCGGTGAATCGGCCGCCAACACCCATGTTACACCCTCAACCATCTTTACCGATCCAGCGGTTGCCAGCTGCGGACTGAGAGAGAAGGAGGCCAGAGCGCAGGGGCGTGCCGTCGAGGTCAAAAAAGCCTTTTTCAAAACCAATGCAAAGGCGAAGATCAAGGGGGATGATTCCGGGTTTGCGAAGATGATTGTCTGCGCTGAGAGCGGAGTCGTTCTGGGCGCCTCTATCATCGGTGTCGAAGCAACGGAGATCATTCATGAGATGGTGTTGGCGGTAGAGAAAAAGCTGACGGCCAAAGAGCTCAAAGGGATGATCCACGCCCATCCGAGTGTTTCGGAGATCATCAGTTATCTATAGATAGCCTCTCTTATCTGCTGTTAGAGTAGTGTTTCGACTGCTCTGTAGTTAAAGTCAAGCGCCTCGGCAACGGCAGGGTTGGTAACGACTCCGTTAAAGAGATTGACGCCAAGCGCGAGAGCAGGGTCGTTTTTAATGGCGTTGATGCTCCCCTCATTGGCCAGCTTTCTGATGTAGGGGAGTGTGGCATTGGTCAGCGCGACCGTAGCGGTCTTCGGGTAGGCTCCGGGCATGTTGGCCACGCAGTAGTGCAGCACCCCCTCTTCGGTAAAGATCGGGTCTGTGTGGGTGGTCGGCCGCGAGGTCTCGGCAATGCCGCCCTGATCGATCGTAATATCGACCAGAACAGACCCTTTTTTCATACTCCTTAGCATATCGCGTGTTATCAGTTTCGGCGTTGTAGCACCGCCGTGGATCAATACGGTACTCACCACAACGTCTGAATTCGGCAACAGTTCACGAAGTGCCGCGGGGGAGTAGACGGCTGTTTTAACAGAAGGAAGTACCTTTTGCAGCTGCTCCAGTTTCGGTGTGGAACGGTTCAGTACGGTCACATCCGCACCCATACCGACGGCTATTTTAGCCGCGTTAAACCCGGCATTTCCGGCACCGATGATCAGGAGATTTGCCGGTGCCACCCCGACAGCACCGCCTATTAGGAGACCCTCGCCGCCCTGATAGCGGCTAAGGAGATGCGCTGCAACGGATGGACCCATTTTCCCGGCGATCTCGCTCATCGGCTTAAGCAGCGGAAGCTCTCTGCCCAAGGCTACGGTCTCATAGGCGATAGCGCAGACTCTTTTTTCGGCGAGCAGGGAGACCAGCTCCGGCAGCGGTGCGAGGTGCAGGTAGCAAAAGAGGGTATGTGTTTCATTCAGGAGCTCATACTCGCTGGGCTGCGGCTCTTTTACCTTGACGATCAGTGCCGCTTGGGCGTAAAGCGCTTCGGCACTCTCTACGATCTCGGCACCGGCGTCACGGTAGAGCGCATCACTGAAACCGCTCCCCTCCCCGGCACCGCTCTGGACTAAAACGCTGTGGCCGTCGTCAATGAGCAGTGCCACATTAAAGGGCGTCGCACCAACGCGAAACTCATCCGTTTTCACCTCTTTGGGAATACCTACCGTCATTTTTCTCTCCTTATGCCATCATTGTGGCGCGTATAGCTGATTAATGATACTCCAGAAAATCTTACATCAGATAAAAGTACAAAAGCGGTTGATCCTTTTAAAAGAGGGTTTGGGCATAATGGTTATATGAAAATCTCAAAAAGTGACAAAGATATGTTTTCAGTTGTAGCTGTATTGGTCATCGCCTATTCGGCGGTCTGCTTTCTGCTTTTTTTCTCTCAGCGCCAGATGATCTACTACCCTACCGCTGAGGTGAGTGTTCCGGGTGTAGCGCACATCGTGCTTGACACGGGCAAAGTGCGCATCAAGGTCTGGACGCTCAACACGGGCAAGAGGAAGGCGCTTATCTACTTCGGCGGCAATGCCGAGAACGTTGCCTACAACATCGACGACTTCAGGGTGATGTTTCCTGAGCATACGGTCTACCTTCTCAACTACCGCGGCTACGGCGGCAGCAGCGGGTCGCCCCATGAAGCGGGGTTTCAGAGTGATGCGCTGTTAGCCTACGACCACTTCTCGAAGCGCCACAGCTCGGTCTCGGTGATGGGGCGCAGTATCGGTGCGGCCGTCGCCACCTATCTCGCCTCCAAACGCGACATCGAAAAACTTGTTCTCGTGACCCCTTTTGACAGTGCCGTGAACGTCGGCAAAAAGTTCTACCCGTTTTTCCCGATAGACCTTATCTTGCAAGAGCGGCTGGACGCTGCCGGCATGGCTTCCGAGATCACTATACCGACACTGATCGTAGCCGCAGCCGATGATGAGATCATCCCTTCTGAGAGCACCGGCAACCTTCTCAAAGCCTTTGCCAACACAGAGGTAGAGTTTGTCTCTCTCGAGGGGACAGGGCACAACACCGTGCAGCTGCACCCTGACTACAAGAAGACCATTGCAGGGTTTATACGGTAGTCGCCTTTATAGTTTTTCCACCACGCCGCCCCTGCCCAGATAGTAGACATCAAAATCATCGGCAACAAAGAGTCTGCCCTTATAATGGCTTTTTATCTCATCGTAGATCAGCTCGACAGATAGTGTGCTGTTTTTGTTATATCGGGGATCGATATGGTTGGCGATCAGGTTTTTGACCCCTTTTGTCTGAGCGGTTACGCCAAGCTCTTTTGCGGTGGTGTGCAGGACCTTTTCTACCAGCTTCTCATAGACCTCCTGCGTGTAGGTGCACTCATGCACCAAGAGGTCCAGACCGTCCAGATAGCTGCCCAAAACAGCGGGGGTGCTGTTGTCGCCGGCGATGATCAGTGATCGTCCGATGACCGGCTCGAGCATAAAGTCCTTGGGGTCGAGCGCTCTGCCCTCAAAGGTGATGCTCTCTCCTCTTTTGAGTTCACCGTAGAGCGGTGAGGGTTCCAGCCCGAGTGCTCTCAGTTTCTCTTCATTGAGCCTGTCGGTGATGTCGTTCTCTTTGATATAAAAGGCGACACTCTCTTTGGAGTGGACAAGAGGCAAAACCTTCAGTGTGAACTTGTCAAAGAGGAGTGTCTCCTCCGGTATATACTCGATGATCTCCAGTGCATACCCAAGATGCGCCTCTGAGAGATCCAGAGCAGACTCCAGAAATCTTCTGATCCCTTTTGGAGCGTAGATGCTCAAAGGTTTCAATGCGCCATCAAGCTTTTTGGTCGACAATAACCCCGGAAGCCCGTAGTAGTGGTCACCGTGCAGATGCGTGATAAAGATGGTGTCAACTCTACCGAGGGAGAGTCTGCTCTGCATGATCTGGCGCTGTGTTCCTTCGCCGCAGTCGAAAAGATACCACTTGTTGTCCTGCTCAAACTCCAGTGCGAGCGCCGATACGTTCCGCTCTCTGGTCGGTTTCCCGGCACTTGTTCCCAAAAATGTCAGTGTCAATGCGTCCCCCTTTTAGAGCTACACTCTATTTTATCATAGATGGGCATTGGCCTCTTTATAGCAGTTGCTCTTTTGAAGATGCCGAACAGATTGTAAACAGATTGAAAATTGTCAAGGAAATCAAGATATACTGGAGTAATATTCAGTTGGAAAGAAGAGGGTATGGAGACAGAGTGGCTACTTGAATACAATCCGGTACTATTGGCGCTCTTTGCGACACTTTTCACATGGGCCCTTACGGCAATGGGTGCTTCGATGGTCTTTTTCTTCAAGACCATCAATGTCAAAGTGCTCAACACGATGCTCGGTTTTGCGGCAGGGGTTATGATCGCTGCCAGTTTCTGGTCCCTCTTGCAGCCGGCGATAGAGATGTCGGAGGCGAAGGGAGAGGCAGGTTGGGTACCTGCCGCTGTCGGTTTCCTGGCCGGCGGCGCTTTTTTATACCTGGTCAACAAGATTCTGCCGCACTTGCATAAGCGTTACCCGGTAGAGAAAGAAGAGGGGATTAAAACATCGTGGGAGCGCAGTGTACTGCTTGTACTGGCCGTTACTTTGCACAATATTCCCGAAGGGCTGGCGGTCGGCATCGCATTTGGAGCCTTGGCGAACAGTCCTGATGCAGGCGCCCTTGGCGCCGCTATTGCCCTTGCTATCGGTATCGGTATACAGAACTTTCCCGAAGGTGCTGCGATCTCCATTCCATTGAGGCGTGAAGGCTTTTCAAGGTTCAGAGGGTTCTGGTACGGACAGCTTTCGGGTATCGTTGAACCGATCGCAGCTGTAATCGGCGCCTACATGGTCATGACAATAACCCCGCTGCTCCCCTATGCGCTCTCCTTTGCTGCGGGAGCAATGATCTATGTGGTCGTCGAAGAGCTGATCCCGGAGTCCCAGGTCGGAAACAAAACAGATCTTTCGACAATTGGGGCGATGGTTGGGTTTGCCATTATGATGGTGCTTGATGTCGCTTTTGGGTAACTCCTCAGCTCTCGCGTACAATATATTGGGTTGCAGAGGTGACACAAGTTCTATTCAAAGAGATATATAGAGGGAAAAAGTTCCTACTCTGCTGGTGCCGGAGGCGCTCTTTATAACAATCTGTGAGTAGATGTGATAGCATTAAGAACCTTACATCTGGAGTCAGAGCCATGCCCGAAAGACACCGCGGTGCCAATCCGCAAGATGCCAAATGTTTTGCCGCAGAGCAGCTAGGCAGACTCAAAACTGCTGCCGTTGAACTCTCATGGCTCTTGAGCCGCGGGTATGCGATGGGGGCGTCGAACGAACTTGTGGGTGACCACCATCAGCTGACTTCGAGGCAGCGGCTGGCCCTGGCACGTGTCGTCTCTGCCGATGAGCAGATCGCAAAACGGCAGGAGAAACGGGTAGCGGTCTCCGCTTTAAAAGATAAAACCATTGTCATCGACGGTTTCAACCTGCTTATCACCATAGAGACAGCCCTCGGCGGCGGTGTGATCTTTAACTGTCGTGATGGCTGCTGCCGCGATCTCTCTGCCGTATACGGCTCTTACAAGATCGTGGCAGAGACCCGGCGGGCTATTGAACAGATCGGCAAAACCTTAGAAAAGGTATCGCCTGAAAAGGTTCTGTGGCTCTTTGACAGACCGGTCTCCAACAGTGCCAAGGTGGCGGAAGTGGTGCGCGAGGTTGCTAGAGAACAGAACTGGCCTTTTGAAGCAGAGCTCACCGACCGCACCGATTCGCTGTTGAGCAGAAGCCCTCACACCGTGGTTAGCTGCGACTCGGCCATTCTGGAGCGCTCAGGAAGCTGGTGCAACCTGGCCTGCGCAACCATCACGCAGCAGATACCCGAGGCCTGGATCGTCGACCTGACGACCCAATAAAGCACCCTGATGACAAGAGGAGCATTGCAGCGTTTATGAGCTAATTTGTTTCTTTGTAGTTGATGTAAGATTTTATGGAGTATCATTTAAACAAATAGGACTTCTTACAAGGAGAACAAAATGTCAGAATTAGCATGGTTAAGTAAAAAACTCGGCAGCGGAAAGGTCTTGTGTCAGGCGTGCGCGCACTCCTGCAAACTCGACGAAGGCGAGTACGGCATCTGCGGTGTAAGGCGCGTCGAGAACGGCGAACTCAGACTGCTCGTCTACGGACTGGCCGCCGCGGTCAATGTGGACCCGGTAGAGAAGAAGCCGATGTTCCATTTTCTGCCGAAGAGCAGGGCTTTTTCGGTCGGAACGGTGGGGTGTAACTTCTCCTGTACCTTCTGCCAGAACTACGATATCTCCCAGTACCCCAAAGAGCATAACCACGAGATCATTGGGCAGGAGCTTCCGCCTGAGCGTATCGTCGAACTGGCTCTGGAGTACGGATGCGACTCGGTCGCCTACACCTACAATGAGCCGATCGTCTTTTTCGAGTACACCTACGACACGGCAAAACTGGCCCACGAAAAAGGGCTCAAAAACATCTATGTCACCAGCGGCTACGAGACCAAAAAGGCCATTGATCTGCTCGCGCCCTACATCGACGGCATGAACATCGACATCAAGGGGTTTACGGAGGAGTTCTACAAAGAGATCTGCGGTGCAAAGCTCAAACCGGTGCTCGAAGCGGTCAAGCATGCCCATGAAAAAGGGATCTGGGTCGAGATAACAACCCTGCTGATCCCCGGCAAGAATGACTCCGACGAAGTGATAAGAGGGATCGCCAAGTTCATCGCCGACCTGGACCCTGCCATCCCATGGCACCTCTCCGCATTTCACCCGATGTACAAGATGCAAGATGTCCCTCGTACACCCGGATCGACACTGCTCAGAGCCTACAAGATAGGCCAGGAAGAGGGGCTCAAATATGTCTACGTCGGTAACATCGACGATGAAGACCACGAGTCGACCTACTGTCCGGGCTGTAAAGAGAGGGTGATCGACCGACAGGGGAACATCGGCCAGTACGTCACCAACGGACTCGACGAAAACGGCACCTGCCCGCACTGCGGCTACCAGTTAGAAGGGGTGTGGCATTAAATTTTGATGCGGTTAGATGTATCAACCGCACCAGATCATGATTTGATCTGTCAACATATTTCAAAAAATACAACAAAATACAGGGCACCTCAAAAAAGGTGGGAGTGATGATTAAAATTGCAAATTTTTTATTGTTATTGACCTCTCTTTCTGCTTTTTCTCTTCCCCTCTCTTCAGCTGAAAAAACAGAAAACATCAGTACAAAAATAGCGGTGATCTTTAACACGCTCTGTGCAAAGTGTCATGAAGGCGAATGCAGCGGAAGACTAAGTTTCGATACCGGTAATAAAGCGGCAAACAGCCACATAAAGCGCTATGCAGGCGACTCAAATGTCTCTGAGGATGAGGCAGAGGAGTTTTTCACCCTTTTAAACTATATGAAAAAAGAGTGTGCTCTGTTGATGCCGGACAATGGAAAGTGGAAACCGGAGAATCTCTCACACTTCGCTCTGCCTTCGCACGAAAGCTATTTTATTCCTCTGGGTATCCTAAAAAGCGGCAATTATCGTCTCATCATCGAAACAAAAGAGGATGCTCTCTACAGAGTTGAAGTGATCTCTGATCATCTTGACCATTTTTTGGACCGATCAGTCTCTCACCACCGAAAAGAGCAGGCTCTTCGTTTTACAATAGATGAGCCCGTCAACGCTTTTTTACGTATTAGCAGTAGAAAACCTCTGCATATCATCGCTCTGGAGATCAAAAAGGATGATGGCTAAAAGTATTACTTATGCTCCGCAATAAATTTGGCCATCGGCCAGTACGTCACCAACGGACTCGACGAAAACGGCACCTGTCCGCACTGTGGCTATCAGCTGGAAGGGTGTGGCACTAAGCTTTTTGATGTGATTATGTGGATCAACCGCATCATATTTCGATTTTATTACAACTAGAAATATTTATTAGTATTTGATATTGTTAACATGTATAATGTTTCTATGAAAACTATCAACGAACTCTACAAACACGACAGACCGAGAGAAAAGCTTTTGGTCAAAGGGGCAGGCGCTCTTAAAGAGTATGAGCTTTTAGCCATACTTCTTGGCAGCGGTACCCAAGGCAAAGATGTCATCAAGCTCTCCAAAGAGATCGTCAAAATATTGGACGATGACTTTGAGTCGCTTACCTTGAACAGGCTCGTTGAGATCCACGGTCTGGGGCAGGCTAAGGCGATGCAGATCCTCTCAGCCATCGAGCTGAGCCGGCGCTATCTCATCAAACAGAACATCAAGATCAGCTCTGCTGAAGATGTTCACCGTGAACTCCAAGAGTACGCACATAAAAAGCAGGAACACTTCCTGGTCATCACCCTTGACGGTGCCTCGCACATCATCGAAAAACGCATCATCTCCATCGGCACCCTCAACCAGTCGCTTGTCCACCCCAGAGAGGTCTTTGCCGACGCCATCGCTGACCGTGCCGCCGGTATCATCATCGCCCACAACCACCCCAGCGGCCAGCTCGAACCCAGTATCGAAGACAAACGCGTCACAAAACGCCTCAAAGAGGTCGGCACCATTATGGGCATCGAACTGCTTGACCATGTCATTTTGAGCAGAGATGGCTATTTGAGCTTGCGTGAGGAGGGGTTGGTATGAATATAGAGATATCAAACAGTGAGATAGAAAATAAGATCTATACTATTCGAGGCTTGCAAGTTATGCTGGATAGTGATTTGGCAGAGCTTTACGGGGTTGAATTAAAAAGACTAAATGAACAAGTTAAACGGAATATTGAACGATTTCCTAATAGTTTCAGATTTCAATTAACACAAGAGGAATATGACTCTTTAGGATCACAAGTTGTGACCTTAGAAAAGAAACAAAACTTAAGGTCGCAAATTGCGACCTTAAAAAAGGAACACGGAAAGCACAGAAAATATTTGCCATATGTCTTTACGGAGCAGGGCGTATCAATGCTTTCGGCGGTTTTGAAAAGCAAAACAGCTATAGAGATGAGTATTCAAATTATCAACTCTTTTGTACAGATGCGAAAGTTTATATCTCATAACGCGGGTATTTTCCAAAGATTAGACAGCTTGGAACAGAAACAACAGTTCACGGATAAAAAGCTTGATACTGTTTTAAATGCTATTGAAGACAAAGCCATCCGGTCAAAGCAGGGTATCTTTTTCGATGGTCAGGTATTTGATGCCTATGTCTTTGTCTCTAAGCTCATCAAAAGTGCCAAAAGTTCTCTTGTCCTCATCGATAATTATGTCGATGAGAGTGTGTTGACACTACTTTCCAAGAGAGATGTAAATTGTAAAGTCACGATCTATACAAAAACGATCTCTAAGCAGCTGCAGCTCGATCTGAAAAAACATAACGAACAGTACTCTTCCATCGAGATTAAAACATTTAAAGAGGCGCATGACAGATTCCTCATTATCGATGACAGGAGTGTTTACCACATAGGCGCCTCGCTAAAAGATCTGGGCAAAAAGTGGTTTGCATTTTCCAAGTTTGACAAAGAGGCGTTAGCGCTCTTGGATAAACTGGATATGGTATGATTGCTAGTAATTAAAGGGAATGCAATGCTGAAGATATCAAACAGTGTCACTCTGGACGAAAGCGAAGTCGAGTTCACCGCTATCCGCGCGCAGGGTTCCGGCGGGCAGAAGGTCAACAAGGTCTCTGCGGCGATCCACCTCCGTTTTGACATCGCCGAGTCGTCGCTGCCTGAGTTCTACAAAGAGCGGCTCTTGGAGCTCAAAGAGAAGCGCATCACCAAAGAGGGTGTCATCGTCATCAAGGCGCAGCAGCACCGCAGCCAGGAGCAGAACAGAGAAGAGGCGTGTGAACGTCTGGTAGAGCTCATAAAAAGTGTCAATGTCGTCCAGAAGAGGCGTGTCGCGACCAAGCCGACCAAGGGTTCGCAGAAGCGGAGGCTGAAGTCAAAAAAAGAGCACTCTCAGAAGAAGAAGTTACGAGGGAAGGTCGATACGGAGTGATCTCTTGTCAACTAATTACATCAATCTAACGAAAAAGAAAAGGCTCCAACTTCTGTATCTTTATAAATAAACATTCTGAATCACAGAGATGCGATTTTCGTCATCTTCACCACTTCATGATTTCGGTAGACCTCAAAGCGCTCTGTGTCGAATGTGTAGTCAAGCTCAAGCACTTTGGCCCACTCTCCATCTTTAAACGCTTTGAGAGCCTGCTTCAAATGCGAATACTCCTCGGAATCATCTAGCCATGCGGTGTACTCCTTTGCACGTGCACGGTCCAGACTCACCCCTTCGAACATCTCAAGCGGCAACAGCTTTTCAAGGGTCGCCCGTATGGCTTCGATGCGGTCCGCTTTTGGGATGGTATCGAGCTCCACACCGTGACTGCTCTCCCACTTCTTCTTCTGATTGGCAGAGAGTTCGTATGTGTTATAGCGCTCAAGCGGCTCTTCGAAGGTGACAGGGCCGTGATGTACCACGGTGCCTCCGCGGTTGAAAGCATCGAGTGCCATCTGCAGTTTCTTTGCGAAACTGTAACTGATCTCCTGACCGGCCGGATCGTAGTCGGTCATCGTGACCAGATATACATCCGGCTCAGACTGAAGGGCGCGGGCCATCTGCGCGATTTCGAAGCTCGGGATCTGCCCGCTGCTGAGGTAGACGCTTCCTTCGATCTCGTCGGCGATGAAGTCAAAGTCCGGTAGCCGCTTTTCGCAGAACAGGATGATCGGCAGGTCACGCCGTTCGAGTGCCTTCGATGTGATGTCGAGGCGCTCGTAGATGTCGACATCGCCTTCGATGAAGAGGGTCCAGAGGTGAGCCCCGATTGTCTCGGTCACCGCTTCGCTGAAGTCAGCTTCGGTCTGGTCAGGCTTCTGCCATGGCTGTAGCTGGTGTTTGATCTGATACCAGATGGTCCGGATCGTATTTGCTTCTACGCCTGTTGCTAAAAATTCATCGACATACCGCCGAACTGCTGCTGCTCTTGATGTCATTGCTTTTCTCTTTCGATTTCAAACTCTTCCTCAATCCGATCTGAGAAAAAGAGGAGGGAGTGCTTGTATTAATAAACTATAGCATTTTTTCAGTCGGGCTTTTGGTTGTCGATGCTCATAGTGCGGCGTAGTTACTCTTTATCTATTGTTTGAAGTAAAGGCCACCTCTAGCTCCAATACCTCTTCGTCACTCACATCGCACCAATTTTCATAAACCTGGGCTACTGCATAAAAATGGGCAGGAGATTCTAAAACAATGACTTCGTCAGCCATCTGAGAGAATTTTTCTATCGCCTGACTGCCGGCAACCGGCACAGCAACAATAATTTTCCTGGCATCATCTTTTCTGCAGAGAGCAACGGCTGTATGCATGGTTGAGCCCATCGCAATACCGTCGTCAACCAAGATGACCGTCCGTCCTTTTAGTGAAGGGAGCGGTCTTCCTCCTCTTAATGTCTGTATGCGTCTTTTTATCTCTCTGCTCTGCTGCAGAATGATCTGCTCTATCTCATCCTCAGAGACAGAGGCCGCTGCCAACTTGTTAATATAGACAGAACCATCTTCGGCGATAGCACCAAAGCCGCTTTCCGGATTGAACGGAAAGGGGAGTTTACGGCAGATGATCAATGAAAAATCGCACTGAAATGCTTTGGCAACCTCATACCCCAACTCTACGCCGCCCCTTGGTATTGCCAAAACCAAAACATCCTCCTCTTTATATGGCTGCAGTGCTGCGGCCAGCTTCTGGCCTGCATCTTTTCGGTCTTTAAACATCGCCTACCCTTTTTGATTATTGTACTAAACAAAAAGCAATAAAGAAGTGTTATAAAAAATTCGGCACTGCATACCACATGCTGTAGTGTGAAGTTCTACCCGTTATTTTTAATAGCTTTTATACTTGTCAAACTGTGAGACAAAGTCTGCCATCGGTGTGTCCATCGCTTTGATGTGCTGCTCCAGCCACGACACGACGTCATCTTCCAGATACTCTCTTAATGCATCCGCATCTTTTCTGTTTCGCCACTCCATCTCGGCGTAGCGAGCTTCATTAAGCACCTTGTCATGGTCGCCTTTGTGCATACGAAACGAAGGGTACTGAGCCTCCTGCATAAGCTTCTCTTCACCGGCGAAGTGCTCCTGCATATGTGCAAGAAGCTTTTCCAGACTCGCTGAAATGGCCTCAAAACCTGCTTCGCTCTCAAGCTGCTCCAGCAAGCTGTTGACCATCGCCGCCTCTTCGAAATGGACGTCGTTCATGGCGCCGACGGAGACTAGGGGTATGTCGCTCTGTTTGATCATCGGAAGGCTCCTTGTTGTAGAGCATTATAAGGTAATTGGCTGGAATAGTAGTAATGTACTGTCTGCTCTAAAAAAATTGCTCCTGGTGAAAGAGCCCGATGGCGACTCCAGAGAGAACTATGAGATCACGGAGGAGATGCCTCTTTCTGTCGTTTCGGGCAGGGAGAGTATGTAGGTTCGGTTAGTGTGAAAAAGCAGCCTGTTCCCATTTTCCACTATTTTGAACAGTGGTTGAATATTTTAAATGATAGAATGATAATAAGCGGTAACATTAAGGTGTTTTCATGAAGCGACAGGAAAAATTTGACAATTCAAAACATCATGTCGTCACTTTGTTCCTGCTCGGCTTCATTATCTCAATGGCCACCGGCTGGCTGAATGCGGAGGAAAATATGTCACTTACACTGAGCTCAAAAGCTTTCATCCATGGCGATGAGATCCCATCAAAGTATACATGCGAAGCGGAGGACCTCTCCCCGCCGTTAAGCTGGGAAGGGGTGCCTGAAAATGCCAAGAGTCTGGTCCTTATTGTCGATGATCCCGATGCGCCGGACCCGCAGGCTCCAAAGACGACATGGGTCCACTGGGTCCTCTACAACATACCGGCCGACACCGGCGGTCTGCCTGCAGGCATAACGCATCAAGATCTTCCTTCTGGAACAAAAGAGGGGCTGAACGACTGGATAAGAAGCGGATACGGCGGCCCATGCCCGCCTATCGGACGCCACCGCTATTTCTTCAAACTCTATGCCCTCGATACGCTGCTTGCGATAAAAGATCATTCGTCGAAAGCAGAGGTCGAAGCTGCAATCAAGGGGCACGTCATCGAAAAATATGAGCTGATCGGAACGTACAAAAAAGTAAAAAAATAGCCCGACACTATTTATGAATTGATGATTGCCACTTGACTTCTACTCTTTTGATTGTAATACGAAGCAGTAAGAGAGATGAGAGAAAGTAGAACAGGGGAGTGAAGATGCCGCTTCACGCGGCATCACGGCGGGAGCTCTGTTGCTCCCTGTAGCGGCTTATGGTCGCAGGCGGTGCTTGTGGCACCTTGTAAGATGACGGACCCGAAGCGGCATTAGGCCTCGCAGTTGTCGCAAGCCGTTTTTCGGTGCGACATCTCAAGCTATGAAGAAGGAACAGCCGCTTGTGCGGAGGAAGAATCTTTTTAGGATTTATTTACAATATCAACAACAAATATTTTGTGGTTAAGGAAATAAATCCTATCATCTGCAAGCTATTTTCTTAATAGTTTTAAAGAAAACAGTTCAACACTTTTTAATCAAGACAACAACCTTTATGCCTTTATTAAATATATTTAATTTTACTAACTTTCCATTTTTCTAAACAAATGATATTCCCCATTGTTAATAGCATTATCTACCATAATATCAGGCATTAAATTTGCATCTATCCAACCACCGGCAGGACTCATCATCTCTAAAATATCATCATTTCTTAATTTATCTATTTTATATTTTTTTAGTATTTTGCTCTTCACTTTACTATCAAGTTCATCAAAATTTATTTCATGTTTATAGTATGTAGTTTGAATACACTTATTCATATCTTTACACCATCCTGGTCTGCCATCTTCGGTGTAATGTACTTTTTGTCCATTGTTATATTCAACTTCAAATACATAATACCCATCTAGTCTAAGTGATCTCGCTAATACAAAAACAACTTTACCTAAACCAAATACTACAGAGTACATTTCATCACCTAGTTTTATATCTATAAATCTTGTCATTATATGCTCTCCTATATATTAAATCATATTTATATCAAAAGTATAGCACTGTGAAAATATTTTTTATACATTATTCTGATTAAAAACTATCCAATATTATTATTTTTGTAGTCGAGTTGTTCTAACAGATGGTTGAGAATTACCATCTCTTCGACGTGGACGTCGTTCCTGGTATCAAGGGAGACTATGGGTATATCGCTCTGTTTGATCATTGGAAGGCTCCTTGGTGTATCAATTATAAGGTAATTGGTTAGAATAGTAGTAATGTACTGTTTACTTTGAAAAAGGAGAACATATGCCGATCTTCGTCGTCCAGAAACACGCCGCCACTACGACACACTACGACTTCAGACTCGAGATCGGCGGTGTCCTGAAATCATGGGTCATCCCGAAAGGCCCCTCCCTTGACTCTCATGACAAACGGCTCGCCATCCCGACAGAAGAGCACGCCCTGAGCTTCGCTGACTTTGAAGGGACCATTCCCGAGGGGGAATACGGTGCCGGAAAGGTGCTCATCTGGGACAAAGGTACCTTCGAGAACCTCTCGCACGATGGCGAAAAACCCGTTTCTCTCGAAGATGCCTACGAAGCGGGGCACATAAGCTTTGAGCTCAAAGGTCAGAAACTCCACGGAAAATTCACGCTTGTCAAAACGCATTACGACCACGATCACAACTGGCTTCTGCTAAAACACCATGATGAAATCACAGAGGAGATGCCGCTCTCTGTCCATTCGGGGAAGCGCATCGAAGAGTTGTAGCCCGTTGCAGGCTTTTCAGTTAAGAGGGTAAAAAGTAATGTTTTTTACTCACGTTTAGTAAATATGGGTAAAAAATGCAATAAATTACCTATATTCTTAAAATTAATATCAGTCAATTGGAATAAAAGCGATTCGTTTGATGGATGAGGTAGAAGGGGAGATAAAGATGCCGCTTCACGCGGCATCACGGCGAGAGCGTTTATGCTCCCTTAGCGGTTTATGGTCACAGGCGGTGTTTAAGACACCTTGTAAGATGACGGACCCGAAGCGGCATTAGGCCTCGCAGTTGTCGCAAGCCGTTTTTCGGTGCGACATTTCAAGCTATGAAATGGGCCTGCCGGTCATCTTGTCTGTGAACAGTGAAGAGCACAAGGTCCATTAGACGGTGCAACACTCAGGTGCGCACCTTTGCAGTAAACCTGCATTGACCTGCTTTCATCTTTTCACAGATGACATCTTACGTTTTCACCCGATCTTTCGTCGGACATCCGCTCATACCCCAACTCTATATTAGGGGCTGCATCTGTCAGCGACTCAAGACCCAAAACCGTCATAAAACATTTTTGTTTCATCGGCTTCCTTTTGAGGTACCTTTTTAAAGTATCGTACGTACTAATAACTAGTATAGAGCGATATACATAAAAGAATTATTAAGTGAATTCCCCGTCGCTCTGACAAGGCCTATGAAGAAGGGAAGATAATCTTTAGGCTGAAGGGCCAGAAACTACGCGGAAAATCCGCGCCGCTCTTCAGCTGTGCCAGCAGCACGTCGACCATCGCCACCTCTTCGAAATGGACGTTGTTCATAGTGTCGAGAGAGACTAGCGGTATATCACAGCATTTGATCATCGGAAAGCTCCTGTGTGTATGCAATTATAAGGTAATTGATAGTGCTTTGTCTTTGGAATTTGGATAAAGTGCTTGACCCCTATTGTTCGCCTTTAAAGAGTGCCTTTTCCAATTTTTTGCTCACATTCCATTAATTTAAAAGTAATATTTTGGTCAATAGAACTACCAAATAGTAAGGGATAGTTAAAGTTTGTTACATTTGTTACAGACACTAAATTTTCTTCAAGATGTTTAATGTATACCTTAGGGATTTGTTTGCATGTATTATTTATATAATAATCTTTTGCAAGGATGTGTACAGGTACATAATTCTTACCTAAGATCTTCTCTTGAAGCTTATCTGAGTCAAGATCAAAAAATCCAAATATTGCAACAGAAAAACCTATAAAGTAAAAACCTATATGTACTGCATCTTTTCGAAAGTCGATTGTTTTTTTAATGGAATCTAAGATTGGGAGCAAGCTGAATAGAAGAGTGGCTATTAATAAAGCGAATACTAGAAATTGTGCTAACATCAACATAAATGAAGGAATAAAATAGATACCTGCTAAATGTGCAACTGAAGTACTAAATAAATCTGGATTGGCTTGTACAGTTGCATATACGGCTTGCTTTGCAAAAGATTCCGCTTGAACATAAGTAAAAAAAGTTATTATCGCAAAAACCAAATACAGAAGCTTCTCATATACTGTACCATGAAGTGTTTTTAAAATATTTAGAGAGTCAAGAATAATGCCAAAAATAAACAGTGATACAGCAATTAATTCAGTGTATGAGTAGCCTTCTTGAATGCTTGTCCCTAAGCCTAAAAGATATATGATTGTCCCAAAAATATAGGCCAAGAAGCTTTTTCGTTGTTGTTTGATCCAAGTAAATAGTTGTTTGATTTTTCTCATTTTAGATATCTTTATCATCCTCCATGATATCCCAAAAGTCACTATCGAGTTTTTTAATTTCAATGACTTGTTCGGTCTGCATACCTAATGAATATTCATACATATATTTTGCTAACTGCTCACCATCTATTAAGACTAGTGTTACGCCATTTAAGCCATTGGCGTACTCAACGGCATTTCTGTTAAAACTGGAGGTAGTAATAAACACACCTTTGCTAGATTGTGTACCAGCTAAAGCACCGACAAACTTATTGAGGTCTTCTCGACCTATGGCATTTTCTCTTTTATATCTTTTTGCCTGTATATGGATGCGACCAAATCCCAATACGTCCTCTTTAATAACGCCGTCTATGCCTTTGTCGTTTGAGTACTGCGTAACTAGTCCAGAGTTTTCGATCTCGCCGCCATAGCCCATCTTCTGAAGCAAAGCGACAACCAGTTTTTCAAATTCTCTGGGTGACTTACTCAGTATCGTGTCTAAAATATCGTTATACACGGATTTTTTGACTTTACTGAAAGCATCGTATATCTTCTCTTGAGGCGTTAGTTCCGAAGTGTCATCAATTGCAACTACATTGTTGTCTGCATTACTTGTTCTGTCTCTATTTTTAACCTGTTCAGCGACATAATCATCAATCTTTTCAGGGGTTTTGAGTAATTTTATTCCTGTGTCTGTAATCTGATAGTGTCCCCGTTTTGGTTTGCTTACCAACCCCGCCATATTAAGATAACTCAATGCCCATGAGATACGGTCATAAAAGACAGGGCCATTACCGGAGTCGTACATTATGATAAGCTCGTCATCAGTCAAAGAAAACTCTTTTGCTAATGGTTCTTCAAAGTTTTTCAGCTTTAGCACTTCTCTGTTTTCCAATAGTTTCAATGCCGGGATTCTGATTTCATCATGTTTAGGGATGGCCATGTTTTACCTTTATATGTTTATGTTTACAATAGGGTTATTTTCACTCTCGCCCTAAAGTGCTCTGTCTAAAACAGAAATTTTTGTGATCTCAACCAGTTGATACCCCATGGCCAGTGCTCTTTAGGTATATTATCTTTATGGTCGTGCCAGCCTAGCGCTTTTTTGATAAGGATGTCATCAGAGACAGTACCAAAAATATTATGGTCGTTTTCTTCTTTCCAAACAGCGTATAGTGTGGCTACAACTTCTGATTGATTTAAATCAAAATCCATCATAGCATTTATGAGTTCTTCCAGTTCTTTAAGATTTTGAACAGCGCTTAAATGTTTTTTGTATTCATCTGCTTTGCTAAGAGGTGGGTAATAGGTACGGCCTTTGTCGCCTTCTTCTTGTACTTTATTAAACCACTCTTTTTCTTTGAGATTGTTTTCTATTTTTTTTAAAAATTCATAATCATGCGGACCCATAGCATGTTTAATTTTTTTATAGCTCGACCCATAATCTAGGTTATTGACGGTTTCATGCAGATAGAGAATCTTTTGCAGCTTCACACGGCCAAACTTTTTTTTGTTTTGAAATTTATCTATTATCAGAGCTGTGACAACTTCGGCTTCTAACTCTTTTGGAAGATTCTCCTCTTTTTGTTCAAATGCCTCTTTTAAAACAGCTTGCATAAGTGTTTGGCTATTTATTTTTGAACTGTCGATTTGAGTTTCAAGTTCAGCACATATTTTAAAAAGATTTTTTATTTTTTGTACTATTTGTTGTTGTTCTTCAACTGGAATGATTGGAATAACGAACTGTTCTAAATTATTTTTTGGCAATCCTTCACGACCGGCACCAGTTGTTGATGAAAAAATCATATCTTGAAAAACAGGAGATAAAACTAAGTTATGTACAAAAATTGGATTTAGCAAGATTGGTCTAATTATACAAACATGCTGACTTAAATTTGCATCACCAAAGTCTTTTGGAACATAAGCACATCTTCCCATTGAGCCCCCCGTGATATTTAATAAAATATCTTCTGGCAATACTTTTGTTCCTGACATTTTTTTATGAGTTTCATCAGATATATATTTTATATCTCTATATACAAGCCCATTATTATGAATATTTTGAGAACGAAAAAAAGGTATTCCTTTTTCAGAGTAATTACTTCCTCTCGGAGTGCTACCTGAACCTATTTTTGATGAAACCTCTCCTAATCTACACCACTCCCAACTACCAGGAATATCAAAAGGCATTTCATCTTCACTTATTAGTGGAAGTGGTTTCTGCTTTTTGATTTTCTTCTCTTTAACAAGTTGTTCTTTTTCAGCTTTTATTTTTTCAAGTAGTGTTGAAGCAATTTCAACGTCAGGGTTCTGTTCTCGCCAAGAAGCAGTTAGTTTTCCTTCAATGGCATCTTGTAGAATAGATTGACGGAGTTTTTTTAGTAATTGTTGTTGGTTTGATATTTCAGATTCTAATATATTTTTAATTTGGTCTTTTCTTTTATACGATGTAATAACATTGTTTTGTTCATTAATATCAGGAAGACTTACTTCAAAATTAAGAAATTTTTTTTCATCTAAGTATTTTCTGTGTGTCGTTCCCGAACTGGCTTTTGCACAAATATCAATAAAGTTTTTACTTGAAGTAAAAATATTAAATAAATCAATATTTACTATACTAGTATCTACATCATAAGCCCAAAAGTTTCCTGTGATTATTGCACTATCAACTTCTTGATTAGCTATTCCAAATGCACCAAATCTTGCGTCAATTTTTGATAAAACAAACTGACCATTAGAAATTAGAAACTGTTTTTTAGTTCCTATTTCTGAACCAAGCTTTATATCACGTATAAAAACACCTTGATTTTTTGTTTTGATAGTTACCCGTTTATAAGTTTCATTATCTTGTATTTCTATTGTGTTCTTTACTCTTTTTAAAAAATCACCAATTTTTAAAATATTATTAGCCATTAACCAATTCACTTTTCAACTGATTTAGAAGTTTATCACTCTTTACAAATGAACTTTGCAGCATTTCAAGAAGTTCGGCAGATGTATGAATTTCTCCCTCTTCTTCTTTGTGAGGGTTTTTAATATCTAGGTTATACCCATTGTCAATGATGGTCTGAATATTGACTTTCCAAGCCTGTTCATTTTCTTCTCGGTTATTCCACCAATCTTTGAGAGTGTCAAATTCACTTAGTTTGATTGGTCTTGTTTTTGAGTAGGCTTTTTGCCCTTCCGGGAGTTTGTGTTCGTAATACCAAACCTCTTTTGTCCGTGTTCCTTTTGTAAAAAAGAGCAAGTTTGTAGCTACACTGGCATAGGGTTGAAATACTGAGTTTGGAAGCCTTACAATGGTGTGGAGATTACAATCTTCAAGCAGTTTTTGACGAATTCTGGCTTTCACCCCTTCGCCTGTCAATGAGCCGTCAGGCAAAACAATACCGGCACGTCCTCCGTTTTTGAGATACTGTATCATCAGTATTAAAAATAGATCTGCACTTTCCTTGGTTCTGTAATTAGCTGGAAAGTTTGTTTCCATCCCATCGGAAACATTACCCCCAAAAGGCGGATTCGCCAAGATACAATCCACTCTATTTTTTTGAGTAATAGAGGTTAACTCTTTTGAAAGGGCATCGTCATAAACAATATCAGGCACTTCAATGTCGTGAAGAATTAAGTTGGTAAGCGCCAACATATGAGGAAGAGGTTTTAGCTCAACACCTCTAATGGAGTGTTGAAGAGTAAGTCTGTCTTCGATACTTTTAACTTCATTGGCACGTATATGTTCGATGGCATTTGTTAAGAAACCACCCGTTCCGCAAGCAGGGTCAAAAACGATCTCACCAAGTTTCGGGTTGACCATTTCTGTAATAAAATGCGTAATGGCACGAGGTGTATAGAACTCCCCACTATTACCGGCACTTTGAAGTTCTTTCAAAATGGTTTCATAGATGTCACCAAAGAGGTGTTTGTCATCACTGCTATTGAAGTCTATTTCGTTTAATTTATTAATAACCTGTCTAAGAAGTGTTCCCGACTTCATATAGTTGTTGTTACCTTCAAAGACCTCTTGCACAAGCAGAGCACGTTTATTGGTGGCTGCGGCTGGAAGGTTTTTCAAGTTTGCAAAAAGTTTATTGTTTATAAATTCTAGAAGGTCATCACCCGTGATACCTTCATCATCACTTGCCCAGTTATGCCACTGCAATTCGGCAGGGATTGGAGAAACATAGTTTTCATCCAACAGTTCCATCTCAATGTCTTTGTCATCAAAGATTTTTAAAAACAACATCCAACCTAGTTGTTCAATGCGTTGTGCATCACCGTTAAGACCTTTGTCTTGTCGCATAATGTTTTGAATTGATTTGATTATTCCACTAATATTTACCATTTTTTCCTATCTATTTTTGAGTAAAGCAGGTTATGCTCTAATTTATTTGTGTCAAGCAAAGTAAAATACACTTGACACAAACTGTTTTGTGTCTGTTACGTATTACACAACTTCTTTGCCTTCTGCGATTGTCAGTAGAGCGGGGAATGCTAATATGCTGGCTTGTCTTCCCCGGCCTTCTCTAATAACGACTAAATCACCGGCTTCACGGATTTGTTTAAGCAGTGCGAGAGCGGTTTGTTTTGTAATACCTGTCCGAGTGACAAAGTCTGTTGTCTTAAAGACAGGCTGAAAAAAGATGGCATCCAGGACTTGAATGGCATATTGTGAACGTGTTGCCTCAACAATTCTCTCTTTCATCTCATCATACAGTTGCGTCATTTTTTGTACTTTTAATGCATTCTCTTTTGCTTGTACGGTAATGGCTTTTAAAAAAAACTCTATCCACCCATTCCAATCGTTTTCACTTGAAATAGCCGACAACCTTGCATAATACTCTTCTCTATGTCTTTCTAGGTAAGCACTCAGGTAAAACATGGGTGACGCGAGTTTGTTCTTTTTGTAAAGAAACAGTGGTATGAGCAAGCGACCGATACGGCCGTTTCCATCTTTAAAAGGGTGTAATAGTTCAAATTGAGCGTGAATAATTGCTAGTTGAACCAAGGCATCAATATCATCACCTTGGATATACTGCTCCCACTTTTCAAGGTATTCTTGCAGGATCAGAGGTGCAGGGGGTACAAAACTGGCATCCTCGATACTGCAGCCATATTTACCGATCCAGTTTTGGTCGGTACGGAAAGAACCCGGAGTTTTGTGCTCACCCCGGACACTATCCATTAGTGTATGGTGCATTTGACGAATAAGGTATAACGAAAGAGCGTTGTCAACAAGAAAATCTTTTGCCTGCATCAAAGCACTTCTATAATTCATAACTTCCTGTATATCGTGTGTTTTTTCTGCACTCATGTTCAGTCCGGCTTCGTGTTCAAGAACTTCGTCTAGTGTCGCTTGCGTACCTTCAATTTTTGATGAGAGTACGGCTTCATTGGTCGTTAAAGGAGACAATAAAACGGCAGGATTAACAACTCCTTGTAGTAGCCCGTCGTATCGTGCCAACTCTGCATTGGCATCACCAACATAGGCAAAAAGTCTTTGATAGTCTAAATTATCAAGAGGAAGCTCGTTTGGGATATATGGATTCATTTTTTACGCCACCTTATATAATTCGTGCTCTAACTCTGCAACAGCACTCAAATACTTGTCGCGCCCACCAAATAGCTTAAATATCTCCATAGGGGAACCTATCGTATTAAAAGGTTGCACTTGTAAGATATGTAGACTCTCGATATTTTCAATACCTTCATCGGAATACTTCGCCAATAATGTTTCTAAAACAATCTTGGCTTGCTCTCCATACTTCGTAAAGTAGTTCCGTTTTTTTACATTTTCAGCACGCTCTTTGCGACTAAGAGGAGGCATGTCATAGGCACAATGCAAGATCATGTCGAAGATGTCCATCTCTTTGCCGACCTCGCCTTTGAAGTTTTCATAGATAATGCCATTTTCTTCGAGCTCATCTATGATCGCTTGCTTTTTGTCTGAACCGTTCCACTTGTTCAAGAAGTCATCTAACGTAGCGAACTCTTTGTGCACCTGCTTTTTGGTGTAGTCTTTTAAACTGCCTGTAATCAGTTTTCCGTTTTGATCAGTGTACTGGACACGTTCATTTAGAACAGAGACATCAACACCGTTTATATAAACCTTACCTTTATAGCCTTCTGTGTTTTCTTCGATAACACCTGCCTCGCCAAGGTCTGGCGGATCAAATATAATATCTTCACCATTCTCATCGATAATCGGCTCTGCCTCTAGTTCTTCAGACTCAGGTGTTTCAAACTCTTCATCTTCATCATAGATCTTCACTCTGACTGCTTCACCATCAAAATCAGGATCAGCAAAAAGGTCAGTCACACTTCTAAAGTCCATTATGGTGAAGTAACTCTTGCCATACTCTTCGTTGATACGAGTACCACGTCCAATGATCTGTTTAAACTCTGTCATGGAACCAATATTGCTGTCGAGAACAATTAACTTACAGGTCTGAGCGTCAACCCCGGTAGTCATCAATTTTGAAGTAGTCGCAATAACAGGATAACGCTCTTCAGGATTGATAAAGTTGTCTAATTCTCGCTTACCCTCATTATTGTCACCAGTAATCTGCATAACGTACTTTGAATTTTCTGCTGCCAAGTCTGAGTTTTCATTGACCAAAGCACCTCGCATACCTTGTGCATGTTCAATATCAACACAAAATACAATTGTTTTATCAAAACGATCATGCTTTTTAAGATACTCTGTCACCTTTTTTGCCACCGCTTTTCGACGCTCATCAATAACCAGCAATCTGTCAAAATCTGTACGATTGTAGATCCGATCCTCGACTTCATGACCAAGCTTGTCTTTAAAGCCTTTTGGAGGACGCCACCCTTCTAAGTCAACATCCAACCCAACCCGAATAACTTTGTATGGAGCTAAAAAGCCATCTTCTATCCCCTGCTTTAATGAGTATGTATAAACTGGTTCATTAAAGTACTCTATGTTAGATACTTTATCGGTCTCTTTAGGTGTTGCCGTCATACCGATATGTGTTGCACTGGAAAAATAATCCAATATCTCTCTCCAGGCACTGTCTTCTGCAGCGCTTCCACGGTGGGCCTCATCTATAACGATTAGGTCAAAAAACTCAGGGCTAAACTGACGATAAGCGTCTTTATCTTCATCGTAATTAGTCAACCCTTGGTAGAGAGCTAAATATATCTCGTATGACTTGTCTATTTGCTTATTTCTAACTACAGTCATCTTATCTTTGAAATGTCTAAAATCACCCCGTTTTGTCTGATCGATCAATGCATTTCTGTCTGCCAAGAAAAGGATTCTTTTTTTAGTACCGCTTTTCCAAAGTCTATAGATCGTTTGGAAAGCAGTATAAGTCTTTCCTGTTCCCGTTGCCATAACAAGCAGAATGCGCTTTTGCCCTTTGGCAATTGCTTCAACTGTTCTATTGATAGCAATTTGTTGATAATACCTTGGACTTCGACCACTACCATCGAAGTAATAGTCTTCTGAAATGATCTTTTCTTGGACTTCTTCCTCAATGCCTTTGTACTTTTTGTAAATGTTCCAAAGTTCATTAGGTGAAGGAAAATGATCAAGTGATAGGTTCCGTTCTATCTGTCCATTGGAAAGTGTCTTGTCATGTTCATAAAACCCATCGCCGTTTGAACTATACACAACAGGGATATCAAGAATATCTGAATATTCGACCCCTTGTTGAATACCTGCATTAACAGACAACTTATTGCTTTTGGCTTCAATAATTGCAATAGGGATGTTAGGTTTATAGTAGAGAATAAAATCAGCGCGTTTTCTTTTTCCACGGGTTGTTTTATTGCCCTTGACATAAATACGACCGTCAGTAAATGAAACTTCTTCTCTAATTTGGGTTTCAATGTTCCAACCTGATTTTTTAAGAGCAGGTAAAATGAATTGGGTGCAGATATCTCTTTCTGACAAGTCTTTTTTTGAAGCCACAAATTCACCTTTTATTAAGTAGGGATATTTTATCACATTACTTAGTTTTTCATAGGATCGGTTCGTTTCTATTTGAGAATGACAGGGGCCAAGTGACGGTAATAGAAAATTTACTAATCCAAATATGAATGATGATCTGTACAACAAACGATGAGCCAGAGAAAAAGAGCTTTACTCTACTCATAAAATTTCTAGGCTTATTTTATATATAATGACGTCAGAGTAGCTCTAAAGATACTCTTAATTGATGAGACCAAAGGCGTTTAATGGCGAAGTGTAAAAACTGCGGGAAGCAGATCGAACCGGATGTAGAGGTGTGTCCTTACTGTGATGCTGAGGTGAAGAAGGGGTTTTATGCGACGCCCTGGATCATGCTGGCGATCGTCATCTATGTCATTGCGGAGATCTTTGCTGGAAGAACTGTCGGGGTAGAGCCTAAGAGCACGACTCCTGAAGAAGTCGTAAAGTAAATTTTTGGAGATAGACCATGTCGCAACAAGACCGCCAGAAGTGGGATGAGAAGTACATAAAGAAAAGTGAACTGCTGAGACCTCGCGAGGCGAGTGAGAACATTAAAAAGTTTGTTGAAAAGTCTACCGGCGCTAAAGCACTGGACCTTGCCTGCGGGGCGGGGCGTAACACCATCTACCTGGCGAAACACGGGTATGAGGTCGATGCGCTTGACATCGCTGAGGCTGCCCTTGATGCCTTGGCGGCAGAAGCCCACAGAGAAGAGGTCACATCGCTGGTCAATGCCCGGTTGGCAGATCTTGACACCTTTACGCCCGCAACTGAAACTTACGAACTCATCATCATGATGAACTATCTTGACCGTGGTCTCATCGTACGCGCTCAAGAGGGGCTCAAAAGAGAGGGGCTTTTTATTGTCGAGACCTATATGGACGACGAAGGCAATGAGAAGAAGGACTCCAATGTGGAGAACCTTCTTAAAAAAGAGGAGCTAAAGACTCTCTTTGGTGAGGGCTATGATGTGCTTTTTTACGATGAGTTTGAGAATGAAGCGTATGAGCTCTACAGCATGAAAAAACAGGTCATTGTTGTCAGGAAAAGGTAGGCTATTAGTTTAAAATAGTGGGGAGATACTCCTCCCGATCAGACACTTACAAATAAAACTACAGCCGATCACTAAGAGAAAACAGGATGGATTTTTATATACTGTATGTATATTTCTAAAAAGCATGAAGGAAGGAGGCGTAGCGATGATACCCTTTAACCATCTGGGCTGGCTCTTTAAGTATATGGGGCCTGTCTCGTACCCTCGCAAGGCGGTCGAAGAGCTTTGCGACTTTTTAAAACCCGTTTCGGCGAACGCCGCACTGCTTGACCTCGGCGCGGGGACGGGAGTTCTGAGCGAATTTGCCTACGGCTGCAGAAGCGACCTTGAGTTTGTCGCCCTCGACCCTGCCGAAGGGATGCTGAGGTTCTCCCCGCACTATGTCCGGACCCACAGGGCCAGAGCCGAGGCACTCCCCTTTGAGGAGGGGAGCTTCGAAGTGGTTCTCATCGGGGAGGCGCTGCACCATTTTCAGGAACCTACCAAAGCGATGCAGGAGATCGCACGGGTGCTCAAGAGCGAGGGGCGACTCTTTATCTACGAATTCGATCCCGGTACCTTTATGGGCAGAAGCATCTGCATGGCGGAGAAGATGGTCGGCGAGCCGGGCCACTTCTTTGCGCCGGAGCTGTTGAAAGAGCTGCTTGAAGAGCACGGTTTTTCGGTACGCGTCAACCGGCACGGGTGGCGCTATACCGTTCATGCGCAGCTGCAAGAGGGTTAGCCTCAGGTGGTGTGAAAAACACATTTGACAGAAAAATGATCTTTAGAATTCGCCCAGCACCAAAGTATACACAGCGTAAATTACTATAACAATAGCAAAAGCGATGATGAGTGTCTTAGTTTTGCTTTTGCTCAGGGGCTTTTTGTAATCGTCCATATCGTCTAAATTCGGTTCCATTGTTGTTCTCCTTAGTTTAAATAATGATACTCTTTTTTTCTTAACGCGATAGTTTGTTTTGTTGCGGCAAATTTGTATAATGGTTCTATAAAAATAGAGGGGTGTTTATGAAGATCATCAATTTCGGTTCTATCAACATCGACCATGTCTACGCGGTCGACCATTTCGTGCGCCCCGGCGAAACGCTGGAGAGTGAGAGTTATAGTCTCTTCTCCGGGGGCAAGGGGGCGAACCAGTCTATCGCCCTTGCCCGTGCCGGGGCCGCGGTGATGCATGCGGGGAAGGTCGGGCCTGAGGGTCTATGGCTCAAAGAGAAGCTGCGAGCGAGCGGGGTTGGTGTCACCCTTGTCGAGACGGTGGATGCGCCCACGGGCCACGCCGTCATTGCGGTGAACCGTGAGGGCGAGAACGCCATCATCATCCACGGCGGCGCCAACCGCACCTTCAGCGGCGGCGACATCGACAAGGTCCTCAAGAGTGCCGAAGCAGGCGACTACCTGCTGCTGCAAAATGAGATCAACGCGGTTGACAAGGTGCTTGAAAAGGCCAAAGGCAAAGAGCTTACCGTCGTCTTTAACCCCGCGCCGATGACCGACGCGGTCAAAGAGTATCCGCTGGAACGGGTCGACATCTTCATCGTCAATGAGACCGAAGGCAAAGCCCTGACAGGTGAAAACGAGCCTGAGGCGATACTCGATACCCTGCAAAAACTCTACCCAAAAAGCCGCACCGTCCTGACACTGGGCAAGGCGGGCGTCATCTACGCCGACAGTAAAAAGCGCATCAGCGTGCCTGCTTTGCAGGTCAAAGCGGTCGACACGACAGGCGCAGGCGACACCTTCATCGGCTACTTTCTGGCAGAGCTGACACGCGGCAGTGCGATAGAGAGGTGTCTGCAGATGGGCGTAAAGGCCTCAGCCCTCTGTGTGACCCGCAGAGGGGCGGCAGACTCCATTCCCGAGCTGGAGGAGCTTCTCTGAAGAGGCGGGCGTGCTGTTTTTTTGTGCTAAAATAGTTAATGCAAGCTCTGCCAATGAGGATCTGCTTGCGTAGATCATAAATGGAGGTGTACCATGACCTATGACGACAAAGTGTGGCTAAACCAGTACGACAGCGGTGTCCCCGCCGCTTTGACATACCCCAAGATTCCCCTTTACGGCTTTTTGGAAAATGCGGTCGCGACATACCCTGGCAACAGGGCGCTCTCCTATCTGGGCAACGACATTGACTACGGCGAACTCGACACCCTGGTGAACCAGGCGGCTAACGCGATGCTGCAGCTGGGCGTAGAGCCCGGCGACAGGGTGGCGCTCTATCTCGCCAACACCCCTCAGTTTATCATCGCCCTTTACGGCGCTTTGAAGATCGGGGCGATCGCCGTTCCCATCAATCCGCTCTATACAGGCGAAGAGGTGCTCTTTGAACTCAACGATGCGGGGGTGAAGACGGTGATCGTGATGAGCCGTTTCTACCCGCTCATCCAAAAGATCAGGGAGAGGTCGCTGCTTGAAAACGTTGTCGTAACGAATGTCAAGGCCTACTTTCCGTGGCTGACACGGCTGCTTTTTACCCTCCTGAAAGAGAAAGAGGACCGTGTAGAGATAGCAGAGGGTGATCATGAGTTCGAAGCGCTGATGGCGCGTAGCAGCTCTGTGAAGCCCGACGTCACCGTCGATCCTGACGACACGGCACTGCTGCAGTACACCAGCGGTACGACAGGAACGCCAAAGGGGGTGATGCTCAGCCACTACAACCTGGTGGTCAATGCGCTGCAGTGCCGCGACTGGGTGAGCGATACGGTCGAAGGCGAAGAGAGGGTGCTCGGCTGGCTCCCCTTCTTTCACAGTTTCGGCATGACCGCCTGCCTGGGCTTTACGGTAAGCTGTGCGGGGGCGCTGGTCCTCATACCGAACCCGAGAGACCTCGGCTATATCCTCAAGACGATCGAAAAAGAGAAGATCACGATGATGCCCGGCGTCCCGACGATGTATGCGGCTCTGGGCAAATACAAGTCGATCTCAAAGTACGATCTCACCTCCATCCGTGCCTGTATCAGCGGCGGAGCACCGCTGATGGAGAAGGTAAAAAAACGCTTTGTCGAGCTGACAGGTTCGAAACTGGTCGAGGGGTACGGCCTCTCCGAAGCCGCTCCTTGCACCCACGCCAACCCCATCAACGGCCTGAACAAAGTGGACTCCATCGGCATCCCGATGCCCGATACGGAGTGCAGGGTCGTCGATCTAGAAAAGGGGGAGAGAGAGGTGCCGATCGGCGAAGAGGGCGAACTGATCGTCAGAGCGCCGCAGGTGATGAAGGGGTACTGGCAGCAGCCCCAGATGAGCGACGAGGCGCTGCGTGACGGCTGGCTCTACACCGGCGACATAGTCACTATGGACGAAGAGGGGTACTTCAAGATCGTCGACCGTAAAAAAGATATCATCATCGTCAGCGGCTTCAATGTCTCGCCGACTGAGGTGGAGAAGGTGATCTGCCTCCATCCGAAGGTCGAAGATGCGGCGGTGATCGGCACTCCCAATGAGTACCGCGGCGAGGAGATCAAGGCCTTCGTGGTCATCAAAGAGGGGGAGACGCTCTCCAAAGCGGAGCTGCTTGGCTATCTTAGAGAGAGACTAGCAGGTTTTAAACTTCCCCGTGCCGTCGAGTTTGTCGAAACACTTCCGAAAAACGTGATGGGCAAACTGCTGCGCCGCCTGCTGCTTGAGCAGGAGAGGCAGAAGCAGGCGTAGTTATCAGAGACCCATCTTCTCCATTGCGATCTCACGCATACGGAACTTCTGAAGTTTTCCGGTAACGGTCATCGGAAACTCTGTCACAAACCAGATGAATTTTGGGATCTTGAAATGGGCGATCTGCTCTTTGCAGAAGGCCCGGATCTCATCTTCAGTGGCCTCTTCGCCTTTATGCAGTTCGATCCAGGCCATGATCTCTTCGCCGAAATAGTCGTCGGGAATGCCAAAGACGGCAACTTCGGCAATTTTCGGGTGGGTATAGAGGTGATCTTCGATCTCGCGGGGATAGATGTTTTCGCCGCCGCGGATGATCATATCTTTCAGACGGCCCGTAATACGCAGGTAACCCTCTCTGTCCATGGTGCCCAGGTCGCCGGAGTAGAGCCATCCGTGCTCATCTACCGCCTTTGCAGTCGCCTCTTCGTCACCGTAGTAGCCAAGCATGATGTGATAGCCTCTGAAGCAGATCTCACCGATTTCGCCATAGGGCAGGGTCTGTCTGCTCTCGACATCGACCACTTTGACCTCCTGATGCGGCAGGTTCATGCCGACAGTCTCAATGCGATGTTCGAGAGTGTCACGGCGCAGTGTGAGGTGGGTCAGCGGCGAGGCTTCCGTTTCGCCGTAGCCGATGAGGATCTCACTGCAGTGCATCAGCTCCATCACCTTGTTCATCAAGACCGGCGGACAGGGTGCTCCTGCCATGATGCCCGTACGCAGGCTGGAGAGGTCAAATTCGCCAAAACGCGGGTGCTCAAGCTGGGCGATGAACATTGTCGGGACACCATGGAGGGCCGTGCAGCGCTCATTATGAATCGCCTGAAGGACACTAAGGGGTTCAAAATGCTCACAGGCGATGACGATCGTGGCGCCGACGCTGAAACAGAGGAGGTTGGCCAGTACGATACCGAAACAGTGGTAAAAAGGGACGGGGACGCATAAGCGGTCGCTCTCGTCAAAGCCCATCGCCTCTGCGGTGAAGTAGGCGTTGTTGAGGATATTGTGGTGGGTCAGTACGACCGCTTTGGGAAAGCCTGTGGTTCCGGAGGTGTACTCGATATTGATCGCATCGTCCATATCCAGAGCGGCGGTCACCGCTTCGAGCTCTTGGCGCGAAACTTTGCCCGATGCCTGCAGGAGCTCCTGCCATGTTCCGAACCCCGAAGCCGGACGCCCGGTCTGTTGAGGGTCGGAGGGGTCGTAGATGAAGAGACGGCGAAGATGCCCAAACTCTTCATCCAGATCAAGGGCATCCCATGGAGAGCTCTCCAGCTGCGGCATCAGCTCTATGAGCATAGCGACATAATCGCTGCTTCTGAAAGAGGGGATCACAAAGAGACCCTGTACTTCGGAACGCTTCAGCGCATAGGCGAGCTCCTTGATACGGTAGGCCGGATTGATGTTGACAAGAACAGCACCGATGCGGGCCGTGGCCATCTGCAGCAGAAGCCATTCGATGTTGTTGGTCGACCAGACGCCGATGCGGTCGTCTTGGCCAAAACCGACGGCCAGAAGCCCTCTGGCTACCCTGTCGATCTCCGCAGAGAGCTCTGCGTAGCTCAAGCGGCGGTTCTGCGGAGTGCAGACGACGGCTTCGTTATCGGGGAACTTTGCGGCAATAGCGGCAAAATGGTCCGGTATGGTAGAACCGAGCAGCGGTGTGTTGCCGCCGCGGTGAAAGTAGCTTTTACTCATTTTCTATCTCCTCCCAGTAGCTGTCAACGCTTCTCTGAAGCTCTGCGAGCAGCGGCTCGTTGCGTGTCGGCTCAAAAAGATGGGCAAACCGTCCCTGCCGTTTCAGATACTCTTCAATTTTCAGCCGTTTTTTGGGGATCTTCGTGTGTACGACCTTGCCGTCGATGTACTCTTTTAGCGGCCAGACACCGCACTTGACCGCCAGTTTGCCGATATCGACGGTTTCGGAGGGATCAAAGTCCCAGCCTGTCGGACAGGGGGAGAGGGCGATGATCATTTTCGGCCCCTTGAGCCCCTTGGCTTTTTCGATCTTTTTGGCCAGATCGAGCGGTTCCGAACCGATCACGGTAGCGACGTAGGCGGGTCTGTGGGCTGCCCAGATGGAGAAGAGATCTTTTTTATAGCCGGCAAAACCGCGTGAACTTTTGCTGGTGGCGGTCTGTGCAGCGTGCGGTGTCGCCTCAGAGTACTGCTGGCCTGTGTTGCCGTACCCCTCATTGTCGTAGCAGAGATAGATGAAATCGAGGTCACGGTCCATGGCGCCTGATGTCGCCGACATCCCCATGCCGTAAGCCGACCCGTCGCCTGTCAGGACAACGACCTGCAGGTCCTCCTCTTCGCTGATGCTCCCTTTTTCGCGCAGAATATCGAGCGCGTCGCGTACCCCTTGTGCCCCTGCCGGTGCCGAAGCCATCGAGGTGTAGATCCATGAGCCCCGAAACGGGGTAAAGGGGTAGACGCTCAGCAGCGACATGCAGCCGGCAGCATTGACAAAGACCGTATTTTTTCCGAGGATATCATAGACCTGATGCAGAGCCTGAAGCCCGCCGCAGCCCGCACACATAGGTGTACCCGTGCCGAGCAGGTGTACGGAGGGAAGATCTTTTACCCCTCTGATATGCTCACTCATTTCTCACCTCCCAGTTCGCTGCGCTCAACGTTGGCAATGGTTTGAAGTTTTCGAATTTCGCGCAGCTCTTCATCGGTATAGAGAAGTCTTGGCGGCGGCGTAGAACCCTCATCAAAAGAGCGCTTGATGACACTGGCCATCTCAAAAAACTCTTCGGTGCTGATGTCACGGCCGCCCAGCCCTCCTATAAAGCTTGCAACTATCTTTGGCATGGCATCATGACCGTAGAGCGCCGAAGCGAGTTCACCGTGCAGTATGCCCCCTTTGCCCATCGAGAGGTTCTGGTCGATCACGGCAACGGCCTTTTTGCCACGGCACAGTTGTTGAAACATCGCTGCGGGAAAAGGTCTGAAGAGGCGCGGACGCAGCAGCCCGATAGCCCAGCCGGCATCGCGCAGGCGCTCAACCGCCTCCTTGGCTTTGGTGGCAAAAGAGCCCATCATGACAAAGAGGTATTCAGCATCATCGGCCCTGTAGGACTCTACGCTTGTATACTCACGGCCGAAATGCTTTTTAAAGTCCGCTGCAACGCTCTCATAAACATTCAGCCCATTCATCGAAGCCAGGTGCATTTCGTAGCGGAAGTAGGAGTAGGGGCTGCCGCCAAGTACGACAACGGCCTGGCTCTGCGGAACAGTGGCACGCAGTTTGAGGTTCTCCGCATCATAGGGAGGAAGGAAGGCATCGACAGCCTCTTTGTCGGGAAGTTCAACCGGTTCACGGGTAAAGGAGAGGTAGAAGCCGTCAAGGTTGACGATGACCGGCAGGCGTATCTTCTCATCTTCTGCCATGCGGTAGGCCATCAGGACACCGTCGAGTACCTCTTGGCAGGTTGAACAGTGTATCTGCAGGAAACCGCTGTCACGCGCTGCCATGACATCGTTGTGGTCCGGTTCGAGGGTGATCGGTGCGGAGAGCCCTCGTGAAACATTGACCAGTACAAGAGGTACCCGCCACCCGGCTACGCTATAGAGCATCTCCATCGCGTAGAGCAGCCCCTGGCTGGAGGTGGCGCTGAATACCCGCACGCCCGTTGAGGCCGCTGTACCTGCAGCGGTTAACATGGAGTGTTCCGACTCGAGTGTGACCAGCCGCCCGGGCATCTCATCGCTGTCGATCCATTTGGCTAGCGTTTCGATGATCTCCGTCTGGGGCGTGATCGGAAAGGCCGGAATATAGTCGACTTTTGCAAGGCGCGCCGCCCAGGCCGCGGCACCATTGCCGGTCAGCAGTTTTCGTTTCATCGCGGTGTCTCCTTTTCCTCTGTTTTTTGCGCTTCGCTTTCGGGGATCACTTCGATGGCATGTGAAGGGCAGATGGTCGAGCAGATGAGGCACCCCTTGCAGTGGTCATAGTCAATGACAGGGTAGCCCTCCGTATCGACATTGATCGCACTGTCGGGGCAGAAGGTGCTGCAGTTCCACCAGCAGCGGTGGCAGTGTTCGTAATGGATGATGGGATGGAGCGTCCGCCACAGGCCGGTCGGCACCTTTTCGCTTGTCAGAGCGGCGTGGATCACCGGTGCGGAGGTGCGGGCATCGTCAAAAGGAAGCTCTACCCAATGCGGTTTGACGTAGTTCGAGGCATCGCTCTTTTCGCCGGAACGGACAGAGTGTTCGTAAGGCTGCATCAGATCGTATGCTTGCAGAGCGATGGCGATATTTTTTTCGATGATCTCGCTTTTCATCTCCTGCAGCTCTTCGTAGATCGCCTCTTTGAGTGTCGTCTCATCGAAGAGCCCGAGCAGCCTTGCAGCGGCGCCGACGCAGGCGGCACCGATGTAGCGCTCCTCCTGTCGCTCTTGGAACCAGGTGTGGGCATCAAAACGTAAAACAGTGCCGGGGAAGTTGAGCCGCTCTTTCCATACCTGCGGGTCGAGTCGGGTGTTGAGCAGCAGTACCGTGTGTTCATCGGCACCCTGCCTGGCGGCAGCGGCGGGAAGCGGGATGAGCGACTCGTCGGCAACGATGATCAGGTCAGGATTGCGCACAATACCGCGCTCAAAAATTACATCTCTGGAGGCCCGCACATAGGCGAAGATCGGTGCGCCGCGCCGTTCGGCACCGTATCGCGGGGCATCTTGCACCTCATACCCCTTCATAAAGAGTGCCGTGCCGAGAATCCGGCTCGTCACTTTTATCCCCTGGCCGCCGCGGCCATGAAAACGGATACGGTACATGATGACTCCTTTACGACTGGGTAAAGAGCGAGAAGCGGTTAAATTGCATCGCTTTTTTGACCCTCGCTATGGCGAGGGCAACAGCGCTCTCACGCGGCAGGATTCCTTTCTCTTCAGACTCCTTAAGAACCAGATGGGTGTTTTCGCAGAGCTTCTCTTCGATCGCCTCAAATGCCGTTTTCTGCGTGGCTCCATGGTACTCCATCGCAGCGCAGATCACCCCGCCGGCATTGGCGATAAAGTCAGGGATGCAGAGTATGCCGCGATCGTGCAGCATCTTCTCCGCTTCATCTGTAATGGGGATGTTCGCCCCTTCAACGACAAGTTTTGTCTGGAGACGGTGGGCGTTCTCTTTATGGATGACATCCGGCCGTGCTGCCGGTATCCAGATGTCGCACGGTATGTCGATAATGGCATCGCGCGGCAATACTTCAGCATCCGGGCATGCTGTAACGCTGGTGTGCGCCTCTTTCAGTGTTATCAGTGCATCAACATCGAGCCCATCGGCGTTGTAGACAGTGCCGCCGGTGTCTGCGACAGCGACGATCACAGCGCCGGCCTGCGACAGGAAACGGGCCACGTTCTTGCCGACCGACCCGAAGCCCTGCACAACAACTTTCGCCCCGTTCAAAGGCATGCCGAGATGCTGCAGTGCGATCTGGGTAACATGGCGAAGCCCCCAGCCTGTTGCACCGATCTCATCGAGCGGAATACCGCCGATCTCGCGGGGGAGCCCTACGACGCGGTCGACCTCGTCTTTGATCCAGGCCATGCACTCTTCATTGGTACCCATATCCGGGGCAAAGATGTACTGCTCAACCTCTCTGAGGCTCTGGGCAAGGCCGCGCAACAGAAGTTCTTTCTGCTCTTTCGGCATTTTCGGGTCGCCGTAGATAACGACTTTTCCACCGCCGTGAGGAAGGCCTGCTGCGGCATTTTTCAGGGTCATGGCCCGTGCGAGCCGTACACATTCACGTGTAGAGACATCGGGTGCGATGCGGATACCTCCGATGGAGGGACCGGTGGCAACGTTGTCGACCACCAATATCGCTTTTAGTCCGATAGAGGGTTCATTCACATGAATAACTTTTAAGGGTCCCAGTGAATCCGAAAGTGCAAAAATATCTTCCAATGCCACCCCTTTCACAACTGCTAATTAAATCATGATACATCAACAGATATTAATCAGCACTTATTAAATAAATGAATAATAGTTGCTTGTTGTCTCTACGCAGTGAGGTCCGGTTCGCCGCAGTGGCGGAGTATAAAGTCGCGGGCCTGTTCGCGCAATATGATGGCTTGCTCCCAACTCCTCTCTTTATCGGCCTCTTCTGCTATCTTCGCCGGCTCGATCGCTTCGCCGATCGTTACGGTGATGGAGCCGTGGTGGGGAAACCATGAGCTGGCACGCAGGATGGAACGGGTACCGCGTATGGCGACAGGGATGAGAGGGACGCCGGCATCGGCGGCCGTCTTGAAGGCGCCCATATGAAAGGGCTGAAGACCCGGGATGCGGGTAAAGGTACTTTCGGCAAAAAAGAGCAGACGGTTTTTGCTTTTAAGGACGTTGAAAAGGTGCTCTGCATCATCGACGCTTTTGGATGTATCGAACCGTTCGACAAACTCCGCATGGAGCTTCTCAAGAGGCAGCCGCGTCAGCAGCCGTTTGGAAAGCTCCGCTTTGACGACGAAACGAAACGGCTTACTACTCAGTGCCGCGGCCATCACTAAACTGTCGATGTAGCTGGCGTGGTTGACCACCATCACGTAGGTGTCTTGAGCGCGGGGAAGGTTTTCGATCCCTACTACTTTGAGCGGTGTGCGCGTCACTTTGGCAAACAGCCGCGCAACCGAACCTATCACTTTCCAGCGCAAGTTATAGTTCGGCAGCAAGACAATTCCCAGCCAGGCAAGGGGTACTAGCAGCAAAAAGGCCAACCAGCCGTAAAGGGCGAAGGCGGAGGCTTTGAGATAACCTGCCATGCGCCGCAGCTGTGGCAGGGCACTGCTCAGCGTAAGCTCTGCGATCTGCCATAAGACGGTTTTTCTCTTTTTGCCGATCTTCCCTGTTTCGTACATCTGCCGGCTTGCACTGCGGCGTATCTTTCCGCTGGAGGTCTTTAAGACGCTGCCCGGCGGCGCCAGCAGGACCTCGTCGGGCGGTGTGCCGATAAGATCGGTCGCCAGTTCATTGACTCGAAGCCGCAGTTTAGCCCGTTCATCAGGCTCTTCGCTGCGCGATTCCGCCAGTACGATCAGCCGCTCTGTAGCTGTTTTGGTGTCGGCAGAGCCGAATATCGCAACACACCCCTTGCGGATACCCGGGATGTCGCCGATCGCCTTTTCCAGCTCGTCGGGGTAGATGTTGCGGCCGGCGCGGATGATGATATCTTTGATGCGTCCGGTGATATAGAGTTCGCCATTGGCGATGTAGGCGAGGTCACCGGTGTCGAGCCACTCTCCGTCGAAGAGCTGCGCTGTCTTCTCCGCTTCGCCGTAGTAGCCCGTGGTGGCGGAGGGGCCGCGAAACTCCAGCCGTCCTTCCCGTCGATCGGGAAGTTCATGCCCGAGAAGGTCCACCACCCTGATCTGATGGCCCGGCAGCGGCAGCCCGCTGGAGACAAAGTGGAGCACATGTGCCTCTTTCTCCTCCGTCGGCAGTGCCTTTTGGTCGTGCATAAAGGTGTCGCGCTCGATCCGGTCGACCACCGCGCCGCGCCACATCGGAGGGAAGGCGAGCCCAACGGAGGATTCGGCGAGGCCGTAGACGGGTGCCATCGCCCGTCTGTCAAAGCCGTAGGGTGAAAAATGGGTCGTGAACTGCTCCATTGTCGTCGGGTTGACCGCTTCGGCCCCGTTGAAGGCGGCGCGCCACGAGCTGAGGTCGAGCCCGTCAAGGTCAACATCCTTGAGGCGATGGAGGCAGTACTCGTAGCCGAAGTTCGGCGATGCGGAGAGGGTGCCTTTATGGCGTTCGATCGCCCGCAGCCACCGCTCGGGTTTGGCAAGAAAGCTCAGCGGCGACATGATGACGAAGAGTGTTGCGTAGTAGAGGCTTCCTAGCCATGCGCCGATAAGACCCATATCGTGGTAGAGCGGCAGCCAGCTTACAAAGACATCGTCAGCGCTTGCGTTGACGGCACGACCCATCGCACGAATGTTGGCAAGAAGGTTGGCATGGGTCAGGATCACCCCTTTGGGATCGCCCGTACTGCCTGAGGTGTACTGTAGAAAAGCGATATCCTCTGCCTTGATGAGAGGGAGGAGTCTCTTGTCGGTAGGAAGAAGGAGTTCGGAGGCGGTGACGATCTGCTTCAGGCCTGGAGAGAGCGACATTAACAGCTGTGCGGCACGTTTGCCCTCGTGCACGGTGACGAGGATGCGGGCACGGCAGTTCTCCAGGATCCGCGCATGGCGGCGCATATGCTCTTCGAGCTGCGATGGGCGTGCAGGCGGGTAGATCGGTACCGGGATACCCCCGGCCATCAGGATGCCGAAAAAGGTGAAGAAGTAGTCCGCTCCGGTCGGTAGCATAATGACGACGGGTTCCGCCGTTTCGAGGCCGCGCTCCTGCAAGGTGCTGGCAACGTTTTCGGCGCCGCTTTTGAGCTGGCTGTAGGTGATCGCCTCTCCCTTGCCGTCATCTTGATAGAGTTGTATATGGACGCGGTCGCCGTGGTGCAGTGCGTGCCATTCAAGGAGCTCGATAAGGGTCTGGATATCGTCGGGCAGTTCAGCTGTCGCACTGCGGCGGGCGGCAGGTGTGACGAAAGGCGTCACCTCGGTCAGTTCGGGTTTGAGTGATGTGAGCACGCGAAGCAGATCCCTGCCACTCTCTGCCTCGGCAAAGGTGCGATCAGGCAGCGAGAGCTTGAAGGCAGCTTCGATGCGGGAGATCAGCTCAACCCGAGAGAGGCTGTCGAGTCCGAGCTCTTTGTCAAAGGTGCTGTCAAGGGTGATATTAATGTCAACATGGGTCGGGCGGACTTCAGCAACAAGCTTCTCCACCACTTCCAACAGTTTTTCCGTACTGATCTCTTGCTTTTTATTCATAAGACATTCCTGACTCTTAAGATCATCATACCAAATTGCGCATTAGAGCTGTGCATGTCTATTGTGTTAAAATGGTTTTTAGAGATGCCCTTAACTGTAGGAGGTAGAAGATGATAAGGACCAGCAGCTTAATGCCTGGGAGTAACTCAGTTGTGAGTCGTAAAAAAGTGGCGATACTGATCGATGAGATGTTTGAAGATTCGGAGTTTATCTATCCCTACTACCGTCTGCTCGAAGCGGGCATAGCCGTCGATGTTGTGGCGAAAAAAAAGGTGGTTTACAGAGGCAAACATGGGACAACTGCGAAAGCGACACAGACGATCCACGGCCTTGAGAGCCGCGACTATGACGGCGTCTATGTTCCCGGCGGCTATGCGCCGGAGAGCTTGCAGAGAGTACCGGAGATGGTGGAGTTCGTGAAGTCACTTTACGAGGCAGGCAAGGCGGTCTGTGCTGTCTGCCACGGCCCCTCTCTGCTCATCTCGGCAGGCATACTCAAGGGCAAAAAGGTGACGGCCTACCACTCTATAAAAGATGACCTCATAAATGCAGGGGCGTACTATACAGACAAGCCTGTTGAACAGGACGGCAACATCATCACCGCCCGCGATCCAAAATCGCTGCCGGCGATGATGACGCTGTTTTTGGCGCTCTTGGAAAAGTAGCGGTACGCTCTAAAGAGTGCTTTCGCGTTTTTTTGCATCGTCAAGACAGTAGCGAGTATGCGGTTCGGCGCGTAGACGTTCGATAGGGATCGTGTCACCGCTCTCTTCGCAGATGCCGTAAGTTCTGTTGTTGAGCTTCGAGAGGGCATGGATCACTTCGGCGAGCTCATGGCGCTGCTGTTTCAGCAGTGACTCATGGTGCATACTGTCACTTTCCAGCGATGCCAGATCTTCCATGTCATTAATACCATCATCGGTTATCATAGTCTCTATCTCTTCGGTCAGACGGGCGATGTTGGATTCGAACTCCTTTTTCATCTTCTGCAGACGCTCTTCAAATTCCTGATAATCTATAGTTGACATATCTTCTCCTTTTATTTGGGTAACTCTTCTTTGACTTTTTTCCATCTGTTTAGATTGGACGGAAAGTTTTCAAGTTCGTTCTTAAATCTGTCCCATTCGGGATAGTCGGTGTTGAACTCTGCAACATCCTGGGCTGCAAGCTTGGCATTTCCGTAAGAGCCGAGCAGCTCCTCTTCCAGCCAAAGTTCATAGGTTTCGTCCTCAAGCTCTCTTATCTCAAATGTTCCGATATCCGAGTTGTAGGTATAAATATGCATTTTGCAGCTCCTTTATTAGTCCCATTTTGACTATCTTATCATATTGCAAATAAAAGTCAATCCAAAGAGGGCAACTGCTATGTACCATGGTGAATGAGGGAAATTATCAATATGTCACAGGAGATTCATGAACATTATCTTCTGGAATAAGAGAAACAGTGGATTAGAGTTTTTTTGCTAAGATTAAACTAAAGAGGTGTAGTGTTATAGAGAAGATGTAGATTTTGTTAATGCGATTATTTTGAAAAAAGAAGGTGTGTTATGGCAATTATTGGTATAGATCTTGGAACTTCAAACTCTGCAGCCGCTGTGCTTCGGGGCGGGAAACCGGTCATTATCCCCAGTTCAGAGGGTGTCAGTCTCAGCGGCAAGGCTTTTCCAAGCTATGTCGCTATTACGGCTGACGGGAACAAGCTGGTAGGCGAGCCTGCCCGCAGACAGGCCGCAGAGAACCCGGAAGGGACGGCAAAGGCGTTTAAAAGAAGAATGGGCAGGCGTGAGAAGATCCGCTTACGAGACAAAGAGTTCACGCCGGAGCAGCTCTCTGCTTTTCTGCTTCAAAAGATCAAAAACGATGCGGAGGCCTATCTGGGTGAACCGGTCGAGAAGGCCGTTGTCACCGTGCCGGCCTACTTCGACGACAACCAGCGAAGTGCAACTCAAGATGCCTGCAAGATCGCAGGTCTTGAAGTGGTCCGGCTTGTCAACGAGCCTACCGCGGCAGCACTGGCCTATGGTCTTGACCGAAGCGGTGAAGATATCAAAATAGCCGTTATCGATTTCGGCGGCGGAACGCTGGACGTGACGATCATGGAGTTCGGAAACGGTGTCTTTGAGGTCAAATCGACAAGCGGTGACACACAGCTTGGCGGTACCGATATGAACGAGAAGATTTTTGATTATCTCGCTGAAAAGTTCAAGGTGCAGACCGGCGTAGATATCAAAGGAGACAGGAAGGCATCGGCGCGGCTGATCGAGGCGGCAGAGATGGCAAAGATCGAGCTGACCACGAGCACGACGACGCATGTCAGCCTTCCCTATATTTCTGCCGACAAACATCTCGATATTGACCTGACACGTACCGAGCTCGAGCGTCTTGTCCGCCCTGTCGTCGAGCGCTGCAGAGGGCCGATCGAACAGGCCTTAAGCGATGCCAGCATCGGCGGAAGCGTAGACCGCATCATCTTTGTAGGCGGTCCTACAAGGATGCCTATCGTGCGTGAATATTTTGAGGAGCTGCTTGGGAAAAAAGCCGAAGGCGGTGTGGACCCGATGGAGTGTGTTGCAAGCGGTGCGGCTATCCAGGCGGGTGTACTTTCGGGCGAGGTTGGTGACATCGTGCTGGTGGATGTTACACCGCTGAGTCTCGGCGTTGAGACCTTGGGGGGTGTTGTGAGCGCATTGATCGGCCGCAACGCTCCGATCCCGGTCAAACATACGGAGACCTTTACGACAGCCGCAGATATGCAGACTAGCGTCACGGTCCACGTTGTCCAGGGAGAGCGGCCGATGGCTGCCGACAACACCTCGCTCGGACAGTTTAATCTCGATGGCTTGGTACCGGCGCCGCGGGGCATCCCTAAAATCGATGTGACGTTTGATATCGACGCCAGCGGCATCCTCAACGTGACGGCCAAAGATGTCGCCACAGGCAAGAGCCAATCCATCAAGATCACCGCATCGACAAGACTCTCTAATGAAGAGAAGGAGAAGATGGTCAAAGAGGCAGAACAGTATGCCGAAGCGGACAAAAAAAGAAAAGACGAAGCGGACAAGCTCAACACTGCCGATGCGGTCTGTTATGAAGCTGAAAGGATGCTGGCCGATTATGGCGAGAAGCTAGAGAGTGATCTGCGCAGCAAGATAGAAGACAAACTTAAAGAGACGAAAGAGGCGCTGCAGAGCCGCGATATTGCATTGGCAGGTGAGCGTTCCGAAGCGCTGAAAGAGCTTATGAAAGAGGCGGGCAGCGCCATCTATGCACAGTCCCAGGGGCAAGGCACTTCAACCGGACAGACAAGCTCTCAGGGCGGCGCTCAGAGCGGCGAAACGCCGTACGAACGTGTTGTGGATGCGGATTATCGCGAATCCACCTAAGGGGTAGCGCATCGAAACGGCAAATAAACGCGACTACTACGAAGTACTTGGTGTCAAAAAGGATGCGGACCAGAAAGAGATAAAGGATATGTTTCGGAAACTGGCTCTGAAGTACCATCCCGACAGAAACAAAGAGCCCGAGGCAGAAGAGAAGTTCAAAGAGATCGCAGAGGCCTATGCGGTACTTTCTGATCCGAAAAAGCGTACAGAGTATGATAACAGAGGGTTCGCCGGTGTCTCCGGATTTTCGCAGGAAGATCTTTTCGGCGGTATCAACTTCGATGAGATCTTCGGCGGCGGCGGTTTCGGATTTGACCTGGGCGGTTTCGGCGGCGGTCTTTTTGACGGTTTTTTTCAAAGAGGCGGCCAGCGCGGATCCAGAGGAGACGATATCAGGGTCGAAGTTGTTGTGCCGCTGCAGAAGATCGTCACCGGCGGCGATGAAGAGGTGCGTATAAGCCATCCAAGGGTCTGTCCTCACTGCAACGGAACGGGTGCTGCTTCTGAAAGTGATCTGCATACCTGCAAAACCTGCAAGGGAACAGGCAAGCTGATCAACACAAGGCAGGAGGGGAATGTATCATACCAGGAGATCAGACCATGCCAGGAGTGCGGGGGAAAGGGCAGGTTCATTGACAAACCGTGTCTTAGGTGTGGTGGAGCAGGGATGATAGACGAGCCCGAAACGCTGACGGTCAAGATACCTGTCGGCGCCGAAGAGGGGATGGTATTGAGAATACCTGCCCATGGCAGGCCAAGTCCAACACCGGAAGGGAAGCCGGGCGATCTTCTGGTGATCGTCCGCACGGCCTATGATCCGCACTTTAAGCGTGCCGGTGCAGATCTTTGGCATGCACAGACGATTGAACTGATCGATGCGGTACTGGGCAAGGAGATCGACGTGTCGACACTCGAAGGAGAGGTGAAAGTAACGGTGCCGCAAGGAACGCAGCCCAATGCAGTCTTACGTCTCAGTGAGAAAGGAGTGCCGCGCTTCGGGGAGATGAAGAGAGGTGATCTCTACCTCCGCCTGAATGTACATATCCCTGACCATCTCAGCGATGAGGAGAGAGAGCTCTATACAAAACTGCGCAAGCTCAGCACGGACGGCTGATCGATCTTGCGTGACGCTATTTTCTCTTCTTCTTTTATTGTCACCGTACGCTAGTTCAAAACTATGCACTTTCAGTGCAGAGTGGCTTAGTTTAGGGCAGCGGTTTTCTAAGTCACTAAACGCTTTGAACGGATCGTATCCGGTCAATAACATCAAAAACCTCCATTTTTACAAATCTATTTATGCTGTTATATAAGTTTGAAATATTTTGGCAGAGTGGCGTAATATTACGTAATGGTCAGAGTTGAATTAGGATTTGCATTAAGCCGAAAAAGGAGCTAAGATAGTTCTATGGATGAATTCGCTTATTTCGATCACGACGCAGATATCGGTATTATCGGCAGAGGCCCGACATTGGAGCGTGCCTTCGAGTCGGCTGCGGAGGCGATGTTCGCCATCATGGCCGAAGAGCTTCCGGAGCCGCTGGAGATCGAGGTAAGCTTTGTGTTCGAAGAGGAGGATGTAGAGTTTGCCCTGGTGCGCTGGCTCAACTGCCTGCTCGCCCATGCTCAGAGCCGTGCTATCGTCCTGGGAAGGTTCGAACTCCGGCGCGAAGGATCGCTCTGGCGCACGAAGGCGTGGGGAACCCTCTGGAGTAAGGAGATCGTACGCGGTGTCGAGGTCAAGGGCGCGACCTTGACGATGCTCTCGGTCGAAGAGAGAGCGGGCCTTTGGGAGGCGCGCTGCATTGTAGATGTTTAGAGCTCTTTCAATAGCGTTTTTCTGACCCGAGAGGGGCAAGCTTTTACAGAAATCATTTAGCGATTTCTAGCATTGTGCTTTAGCACTTAAGTGCCACAGCAGCGAGCGTAGCCAAAGGGGCTTTTGCTCCTTTGGTGTGTCAATAAAAGAAGGATCGATGATGAATATTCAGCAACTTGAACAGATCGATAGTTATAGATGGCGGCTGCCCCGTCCCATTCATGAGAAACGCTCGGAAGTGCTGTTCTACGGCTCCGAGACGCTGCTGCAGACGATGGACGACAAGGTGCTTGAGCAGATCCGCAACGTCGCGATGCTGCCGGGGCTCGTCGGTCCGGCGATGGCGATGCCAGACGCGCACTGGGGCTATGGCTTCCCCATCGGCGGCGTCGCGGCCTTCGATGCGGAGAAAGGGGGCATCATCTCCGCGGGAGGGGTAGGATTTGACATCTCCTGCGGTATCCGCTGCCTCCGTACGGACCTGAAACTGCATGAGATAGAGGGCGACCTTGAAGAGCTTGCCGATCTTCTTTATGCCCGCATACCTGCAGGCCTCGGTACCACAGGGCATCTGCATTTAAGGGTAAAAGAGCTCGACGAACTCCTTCGCAAAGGGGCGAAGTGGGCCGTGAAGCAGGGATACGGCCGGCAGGATGATCTGGCCTTTATCGAAGAGGGGGGCTGTATGGAAAATGCCGAGCCCGACTTCGTCTCCGATCTGGCCAAAAAGCGGCAGCTCGACGAGATGGGGACGCTGGGTTCGGGCAACCACTACCTCGAAGTGCAGGTGGTCGAGAAGATCTACGATGAAGAGGCCGCCCGCGCCTTCGGCATCAGCGAAGGGCAGATCCTTGTCTCCATCCACTGTGGTTCGCGCGGACTTGGGCACCAGATCGGCAGCGACTATATGATCACCCTCGCCAAAGAGGCGAGACGCCTGGGCATCAATCTGCCAGATCGCGAGCTTGCCTGTGCGCCGATCCTCTCAAAAGCCGGACAGCGCTATATCGGTGCGATGAACGCGGGGATCAACTGCGCCCTGGCCAACCGCCAGATACTGGCGCATCTGACACGGGAGGCATTTGGTACGCTCTTTGCCGGCAGCAGCGTCGATACCCTTTATGACGTCTCCCACAACACCTGCAAAGAGGAGCGCCATATCGTAGATGGCAAAGAGCGCAGTTTATGGGTGCACCGCAAAGGGGCGACCCGGGCGTTCGGTCCGGGACATCCGCAGCTTCCTTCTGAGTACCAAGGTGTCGGCCAGCCGGTCATCATCGGCGGCAGCATGGGAACGGGTTCGTACATTCTTGCGGGGAGCGACAGCTCCGAAGCGCGCTCTTTCGCTTCGGCCAGCCACGGTGCGGGCCGCGCCATGAGCCGCCACCAGGCGAAAAAGAAGTGGCGTGGGAGGGAGGTGCTTCAGCGCCTCGAAGATGAGGGGATCCTCATTCGCTCCGACTCTATGCGCGGCATCGCCGAAGAGGCTCCCGAAGCCTATAAAGATGTCCACGAGGTCGCCAAGGTGACAGAGAAGGCGGGATTGGCACGGCGTGTTGCGTTTTTACGTCCGAAGGTCTGCATCAAAGGATAGAGATGAGAAATTTATCGATAACAACTGCCATAATGATACTGTTGTCATTTTCCGTGATAACGGAGCCGGCGATGGCAAAAGAAGAAAATATAGTAAAGCT
>JBATWM010000062.1:0-19792 GCA_049672605.1 Sulfurimonadaceae bacterium | reverse complement strand
CATACTCTTGCAGAAAGAAGTGACCTGGAATAATATCAATATGAGAGTTCGCTACACCGATAAATGGTTTATCGAAATCTTCGTCTTTTAGACCTGTTGCTCGTAAAAGTGAGCGGTGAGGTGTTTTGTCAAATCCTCTTTTAATAGTATCACTGCGCATTAATATCCTTTAATAACTAGACTTATCTCTTAGAATAAATCATAAAATATATAACAAGTAGATCCATAAACTAAAGAGATGAGTAATCTCATCTCTTCTGCTCATCAATCCATCTACTTATTCACGTTGTATATAGACAACATTTAAGTAACGCGATTATAGCAAAATATCCTTCTCATTTTTTTGGTTTGCAAAAAAAGTTCAATTTCTTTTCAAAAACCCTTTACAAGCAAAAACTTTTTTGCTATACTTCCGCCCTACAACGTCGGAGTGCGGGAATAGCTCAGCGGTAGAGCACAACCTTGCCAAGGTTGGGGTCGCGAGTTCGAACCTCGTTTCCCGCTCCATTAAGACACTGTATATAGTTTTTTACATAGAAAATTATATAAAGTGTTTTCGTTGTATTTGGCATCAAAATGCCCGGATGGCGAAATTGGTAGACGCAAGGGACTTAAAATCCCTCGGTGGTAACACTGTACCGGTTCAAGTCCGGTTCCGGGCACCATTAAGAGTGGTGCCATCGCCAAGTGGTAAGGCCGCAGCCTGCAAAGCTGCTATCCCCGGTTCAAATCCGGGTGGCACCTCCACTCTTTTTAATTGTTAACACTTACACGTGGATCTTTGGCAGAGTTGGTCGAATGCACCGGTCTTGAAAACCGGCGAGGGTTATACCTCCCAGGGTTCGAATCCCTGAGGGTCCACCACTAAACACAAACAATCTTTCAAATCATTAAAACGAAACTACTTAAGCAATCAATTTATAATCACTCGCACTATTCTCATATACAGTTTTTAGGTCACTTTTTTAGCCGCTATCATATCGGTACGGCTCTCTTCGAGCCATCCCTCTTTAAATTCTACAGGCGGCAAGATCTCGATATGGACCTTTCCTCTTTTGGAGTGTTTTATCCCCTCGTTGTAGTATTGGCTAAGGTCTTTGATGACAATAGGCTGTACTTTAAGACCGAGCTTTTCTGCGACCATCTTAGCGCCGGATTCAAAGGCTTGGATCTCTCCGTTAAGAGAACGTGTGCCTTCTGGAAAGATGACCACCTTTTTCCCTTTTTTCTCTCTAACCTCTTTAAGCAGTTTTACACCGGATCGTCTGTCATCTCTGTCGATGGTGATGTGACCGACGGCATCAACCACCAGCCCTACCGGCCAGACATCCATGATCCCTTTTCGTCCGACAAAACGGATCTCAGGACCGACAAAAGACTCAAGCAAAAAGATGTCGATCATGGATTGGTGGTTGGCGATTATGAGGTCAGTGTCCTCATCCAAATGACCTTTGAGTTCATACGTCAGACCAACAGCACGCAGAACATTTCGGCTGATCCACATACGCCACTTGTCTGTTTTGTTTTTGTCATTTTTAAAGATGTCAACGATCGTTGAGCCTACAGCGATCGCCAAATGAGCAAAAAATGTATGTATGCGAAAAGTTATAATATCTGGCATCACTCTACTTCTGATTTAATAGCTATTATTTTACTAAAAAATGGTATTTTTTTCCTTGTAATCTGCTAGTAACCCTACTGCTATAGAGTACTACAGCTATTTGTTAGTGATACATCTGTATACTTAATAACATTTTCAAACCATAAACAAGGTCTATTCCAATGCAAAATCATTCAAAAACCTCCAGTCGTGGCGCCTTCTCTTTGATGGAACTTATGATCGTTATTATCATCCTTGGTCTTTTAGCGTCGTTGGTACTGCCAAACCTAATGGGCAAAGGCGAAGAGGCAAAACGCAAACTTGTCTGTGTTCAGATGAAAAGTGTTGGCGAGACACTCAAGATGTTTAAGTTGGACAACGGTGTCTACCCTTCAACTGAAGAGGGTCTTCAAGCATTGATCACAAACCCTAGCGAAGAGGATTACCCTTCGTATGCGCAAAATGCCTATCTTGAAGGTAAAAACCTGCCAAAAGATTCATGGAAAAAAGAGTTTATCTACATCAACAAAGGCAATGAGTTTGACCTCATCTCTTTGGGTTCTGATCGTAAAGAAGGTGGCGAAGATGATGCCAGTGACATCCGTTTCAGTGAGTGTAAGTTTTAACAGTTAAGTGATGCAAAAAAAGGCCTTTACCCTTATTGAACTTCTGCTTGTTGTGGTGATCATTGGTGTCATTTACGGCCTAGTGATCAACTCAATGCAGCGTATCAACGACAAAGAGGCTAGTCTCAGTTTTGAGACGCTCCCCTCTTTTTTAGAGACGATGTATCAGCGAAACAGTGTTTCTTTTGTATGTATCGATAACTGCAAAGAGTGTGCGGTCTATGTTGATGGGAAAAAGGTCAAAGAGGTTGACGCCTTTATGGAGAAAGAGCGTGTTCTTCGCTTTTGGCGCTTTGATGCTAATCTGGGAACACAGGAGTTGCGTTTCACACCAATTTTCGATGAAGATGATAGAGAGTTCGATGTCTGTTTCAGATATGAGATTTTTAAAGATGGGAGCAGTTCTGAGATGATCGTAGAGACACAGAAGCAAAGTTTCGACTACCGTGGGCTCTTTCATCCTGTCAGACGTTTCTCTTCTCTTCAAGATCTAGAAGAGAGCCGTCAAAATGAGCTTCAAAAGGTACTGCAATGATATTTGCCTATAAAGGGATCAATGCTGAAGGTAAAAAGGTCAGCAATAAACTCGAAGCCACCTCACTTGAAGAGGCAAAGAGCAAACTCAAAGCCCAAGGCATCATCTACAAAAATATTGAAGAAGAGTTGCCTTCTGTTTTTAGCGGGATCAACTTCAGCCGCCGTTATCGCATCTCCCCCAACGAGCTCTCCCAGCTTAGTCGCGAACTCTCTATGTACATCCGCTCCGGTATCAGCATTGTGGGCGCGCTCAGAATCATTCAGAACCAATACATACATAAAAAGAAGCTCTATCTCTTTTTAAAAACAGTCAGCACCTACCTGGATGAGGGTAAAAATTTCTACTCGGCTCTGGATGAGCAAAAAATTGTCATTTTGCCGGAGTTCTACACGCAGTCTATCAGGGTAAGTGAGTCCAGTGGTATCTTGGACGAAGTACTGCTGGAACTCTCTCGATTTCTAAAAGAGCAGGACCGCATCTCTAAAGAGATAAAATCAGCCTTTGCCTACCCCACTTTTATGATCTTGATCTCCCTTTTCATGGTTGGCTTTATGCTCGCCTTTGTGGTACCTCAGATCACCGGGATCTTTGAGGGAATGGGCCAGGAACTCCCGACAGCCACCCGCTTTGTTATCGCCCTGGGTGACTTTTTCAACAACAATTTCACAGCGATCGGGGTTCTGTTTGTACTGCTTTTCGCAGCGCACTCTTTTATGATGAACTACAGCTCGAAATATAAATTTGTTGTACACTCTCTGGTACTAAAAATGCCCCTGTTTGGCGTAGTCGCACTCAAAAGTGAGTTAGGACGATTTGCCTATGTCGGCTCTTTGCTGGTACGCTCAGGTGTTCCGTTTGTACAGACCATCAACCTCTCTGCCAACATTCTTGACAACACTGTTTTAAAAAGTGTTTTTCTTGAAGCTTCCAAAAAAGTTGTTGAAGGAAAGCGTCTCTCCGTTGCACTGAACGAATCTTCTTATAAACTGGACCAATCATTTTTACAAGCTATAGCGGTTGGTGAAGAGACCTCTCAGATAGAGCCTGTGCTTATCAATATCTCGGAGCTCTATTTTGAAGACAACCGTGACAAGATCGGTATTATTTTAAGTCTTCTTGAGCCGATGCTGATGCTCTTTGTCGGCGGTACCATCGGCTTTATTGTCGCGGCCATGTTATTGCCGATCTTCTCAATGAGTATTACATGATGCCACCGCTCAGCCGCCGCGGTGTAGCCCTGCTGATCACCCTCTTTTTTATCATCGCTATCACCGCTGCTGTCGGCGTCAGTCTGATGAACCTTAAAAAGAGCGGTGAAGAGCTCCACGAAGCCCGTTTTCTGCTCCAGAGCGGTGCGGTTGTTGAAGATGTACTCTCATTGATGAGAGAAGCAGACAAGCTCGGTGTTGTCAGTGATGCCGACAGCCTCAGTATCTTTTTACTCACGGCCGGGTTTATTCCACTAGAATTAAAAGAACTTTTAGTTAAAATAGAGATAACAAGTGCCATGGGTCATGTCAATATCAATACGCTAGCTGCTTCCAAAGAGTTGCAGCAGGCTCTGATAGAGTATATGGTTCGTTTTAATGTCCAAGATGCCAACTACATGAGTGATCTTCTGATCGACTGTATGGGTGGGCATAAAGAGGTCTATAAAACTAATATCTTTGATGAGATACCAGAGCTTTATCGTGAGCGCATTGTCTCAAAAAGACATTTCGAAAAGGTCTTGGACTTTTATATTCGCGAACGCCATGACAATGCAGTTCTCAAACTGCCTTGGGATGAATTGGTCCGTTTTGATGATAGCAATGCTACCGCTGTTGATGCCAACTTCCTCACACCTGCCCTTTGGCAGATGTATATTCCAGGCTTGGAAGAGGAACGTGCCTTTGAGCTTGCTTCAGGTGAAAGAACTTATAACACACTTGAAGATATCGACCTCTCGCCAGAAGAGAGAGTGGGTCTTGCCAAGTTCAATCTGAGTTTCTATCAGCCGACAGTGCACATGGATATTGAGATCTTGGAGAACAACAGCAGCGCTCATGTGGCGTTTGACTATGATTTAAGCAGTAAAAAGGGTAAACATTTTGAATTTGGGATTTAGATCTAAGGCGAAGGCCTTTTTTGTGGATGTCGACTCCCCTGCCTACCCACTTGAGGAGGCAGTAAACATTATCCTTTCACCCTCTATGTACTGGGTCAAACGGGTCACACTCCCGGTCAAGTACCTGCATGAGGTCAAAAGCCTTATCCCCTCACTCTTCGAAGAGAACCTCCCAGAGGGAAAATACAGCTACAGCGCCTACAGAGACGGTGACAGCTTTTTGATCTTTGCCTATAATGACAAAGAGGTGCTTGACCTTATCGCTCAAAAAGGGATCGTTTCAGCCAATATTGACGGTATTTATCTTGCCCAAAGCGAATTTGACACCATCGATGAGCCGATCAAGATCGATGAAAATAGTGTTTTGAGCTTGCAGAACGGTGTTGTGGTCAAACTGCCTGCCGCGTTGGCGCAAGAAGCAGCATCACTCAACTTGGATGGGCACAATTTCTCCAAGCACTCGATCCACTTGACTCGTATCAACCAGATCGCCGATAAAAAGAGTCAGGTCATCTTCGCCTCAATACTGGGCATTTTGATCCTCATGTTTACAACAGAGTGGATAATCACCAGTGCCAAAGTATCGGCGATCGTTGAAAAAGAGTCGGAAGTTTTTGCGCAACACAAGCTCCCCGCAACCTCCTTTCAAAACGAGGCGATCCACGCTAAACTCAACACGATCTTTGAACGACAAGCCCGCATACGCGATATCCTCAATTTAGCCCTTACCGTCAAGCTCAAACCCGAAGAACAGATGCAGCATGTTACCCTTGACAAAAACAAGATCATTATCGAGGTCAAGGCCCCCTCCCAGGAGCAAGGATCAAAAAGCCTCTCCAAACTTGCAAAAAAGTTTAAGCGCACGAGCGATCGCTATGAGAACGGGATCTACACAATGGAGATACAGTTATGAAGATCAATCCGCTCTATATCGCTCTGTTGCTGATCGTGGCGCTGCTCTTCGTGATCTATCAGCTTGGCAGTGCCAAAGCGCAGCTGCATGAAAGCAGAACGGCACTGATAAAGATAGAAGCGATGGCGGATGAGATCGATGCACTCAAGCGTGCTTGGGACAACCCTAAAACATCAAGCGCTGCTCTAAATAGACTGTTAAAAGCACCGCAGCTCAAATCGGCCAATATACAACATACCAAAAAGCGCGGTTTGATCATCTTAAAATCTAAAAAAGCCGATCTGAAAACCACAAACTACTTTTTTGTCAAACTTTTTAATGGGGCCTACATCCTGAAAAAGTTCGATATAGAACGCCTTGATGATGAGTCGGTCAGCTTCAGTGTGGAGATTAGTTCATGAAAAAGATAGCTCTTTACTTTCTCTATACGCTTCTCTTTTTGGGAGCACTGCTCTTTTTTACCCCCAAAGAGAACCTCTACTACTTTGCGGAAGGGCAACTCAAACCCCTTGGCGTCATCATTGCCAATGAAGAGGCTATCGATCACGGTTTTACTCTAGAGATAACAGATGCCCATCTCTATGTGCAGAAAATAAAAAGTGCCAATATCGGATCGGCGACGTTTAGTATTTTTGGACTTTACAATAGTCTCTCTGTCGCCAATTTTGTCCTTGATAAGACCTTTGAGCAGTTCTTTCCGCCACTGATTCAGCACATTGATCTTCGCCAGAGCCTGATCAATCCGCTCCATCTCAATGCCACTGCCGTAGGAGATTTTGGCGAGGCAGAGGCCAGCGTCGATCTGCTTGAGCGTTCAGCACAGGTGCTCATAAAACCCTCCGAACTGATGCGTTCACGCTATAAAAACACACTAAAAAATTTACAAAAAACCAAAGAGGGGGATTATCGTTATGAATATAAATTTTAACCCCTCTTTTATGAGAATCATACGTAATTTACTTGTCATCATCCTTGTGGCGAAGGCGATCTCGCTTGTGATGTTATGGTATTTTCCGAGCGAAGGGGTCAACTACCACCCTAGCAGTTCAAAGATGCCTGAATATAAGCGCTATAGTGTCCACAATATCATTAAACCGACACAAAAAAGTGCTGCAGGAGTGACGACAGAAGAGGCAAATGAGCTTGCTGCCTATGGACCAAACATCTCCAATATGCTTTTAAAAGGTCTTTTCAAACGCAAAAACGGCGGACTTGTTATCATTGCACTAAAGGCAAAACCTAATGATTCTGAAGTCATTGGCATAGGTGAAGAGTTTCAAGGCTATACCCTTAAAATAATCTTGGAGAACGGCGCTATCTTTAGCAAAAATGAACAGACCTTCAGTCTTTACTTCTCTGAAGAACAGCAGCAAGACCGCTACACACCAAAACCGAGCGCTGCACAGAGTGATGACGGCGGCATAAAACAGGTCGCAAAATCCGATATCACCCACTATGCTAAAAATGTTAAAGAGATCTGGAAAGACATCGGCATTGTCGAAGTAAAAAAAGATGGCAAGATCACCGGGTTTAAAGTGACACGTATTAAACCCAACACTCCTTTTGCCCAGCTAGGTTTACGTCAAGACGATATAATCATCAAAGCTAATAATAAACCGATGACATCATATAAAGATGCCATCGAAATCTATAAAGGGATCGACAAACTCGAAGCCCTAGAACTCATTGTATTACGTAATAACCAAGAAACGGAGATCGTCTATGAAATTAATTAAACATCTATTATTGTTAACCATTTTAATTACCGCACCCCTTAATGCCAGAGAAGCGGTAAATATCACGTTTGACAACTTACAGATCAGTAAATTCATCCAACTTGTTGCCAAAATTACTGATACAAATATCCTTGTTAGCAATAAAATCAATGGTACCGTCGATCTAGTCACGGCTGCTCCTATCTACGAAGATGAGCTTTTAGGTATTTTGGTCTCTGTGTTAGAAGCAAAAGGCTTTACCCTTATCAAAAAAGGCTCGCTTTATGAGGTCGTACGCTCTACAGAGGCGGCAAAACACAATGTTCCGGTAGTGCGTTCAGGCTACATAGCACGTGGCCATACCATGGTCACACAAGCGATCAAGGTCGAAGGTGAGAATGTCGATATCGTTGCTGCAAAGGTACGCTACCTTATCTCTAAAACAGCGAAGTTGATGACGATGAAAGAGTCGAATACCCTTCTGCTTACTGACTACCCGGCTAATATCCAAACCATTAAACGTATCATCAAAGACATCGACACTAAAAGTGAAAAGGTCATTGAGATCATTCCAATAAAACATGCTGATCTTAAAGCTCTCCACGTACAAGTGGCGAACATCGCCAAGTCGATCTTTAACGAAAAGGTTGCGACACAGAATGTTCAAGTCTTACTGAACCAAGATGTTAATGGACTGATTCTTATTGGGAACAAGAGACAGGTTGAGGAACTTGCCGCAGTAGTTGCCACACTTGACAACGAGCAGGACCTCAACGAAGTTGTTCAGATCCTTCCGCTTAAAAACTCTGATGCTAAAAATGTCATGGCAACACTCACTGAGATCATCACCAAGCAGACCTTTGCCGACCCAACTATGAAACCCAATGTCTCAGCAAATGAAGAGATCAATGCCATTATCCTTGTTGGTAATCCTTCTATCTTAAAGGGGCTTATCAAGATCATTGATACCCTCGATAAAGAGAAGTTCCAAGTCTATGTCCAGGCCCGAATTGTTGAGATCAACAAAAGTGATGCTGAACAGATCGGGATCAAATACTCACTTGCCGGTATCACCTCAACCGCTTCTGGGCTACTTGCCTTTAGTGGAAATTTTGGCGGATCAAGTGGATTGATCGAAAGTGCTCTAAGCATTGTTGGCAGTGACGCAATAAACGGAGGAATGGCCATTGGCGCTTCACTCGACTTTTTACAGACAAAAGGGGCGTCAAAAACGGTATCAAGTCCCTCTATACTCTGTGTAAATAACCAAGAATCGTCGATCTATGTCGGTAAGACGCTCTCATTTCAGACAGGAAGTAATACAGCAGGGACATTAGGGACAACAAGCAGTTTCAAACGTGAGGATGTCGGTCTGACCCTAAAGATCAAACCTAGGGTCTCTTCAGCAGATAAAGTGACCCTGGATGCAGAGACAATACTGGAAAATGTACTGCCGGTAACGGATACTAATAATCAGCCTGTTACAACCAAACAGACCGTTCTGACACAAGCCATCTTGCGACATGGTGAAAGTATCATAATCGGGGGACTGGTCAAAAACTACATCACCGAAAATGAGACAAAAGTGCCTATCTTAGGGTATATCCCGCTGCTTGGCTGGTTTTTCACCCATACTGACACTCAAGACCAGCAAGATAACCTCATTGTCATTTTGACACCCTACATCATAGATAAAAGTGAAAAGCTGTCACAGCTTCAAAAAGAGCTTGGCGAACTGAGTCGACTGCAGGCTGAATATAATAAAAAAGTTTTTGAGAAGATAGAAAAAAAGGCAAAAATAGACGCCGAAGTGACTGAAGGGAACGTCCCTGTCATGGCAAAGTCTATTGAACAAACCGGTGAGCTTATCGTAGAAGAGGATGTCGAGGAAGTTTTTGAAGATCCGGAGGTCCTTAAAGAGCCGGACTATACAACAACTACTCAACAAAAAAGTACCGGTACGCCTACGCCAACCAAAACGAAAGAGAAGCAGGTACTTAAACCTGAACCGATTCGTCCGTCAGGCGAATATGACGCAAAAAGCAAGCGTGTTGTAGAGACACAGGCACCAAAAACTGCAGCATCCGGGCAATACTACATCCAGGTAGGTTCATTTACAAAGCATGCGCCTTCTAAAACTTTTTTAGACAAGATCGCTAATCGCGGTTACACCTATACATTCCATAATGTAACAAGCAACGGTAAGACCTTGAACAAAGTTCTTGTTGGACCGTTTAAGACCCATTCAGCTGCACGCGAAGCACTTCCTGTTATCAAAAGAAGTGTCGAGTCAGGCGCTTATCTTATTAAACGTTAAAGGGACATTATGATCAAAACACAACACTTTATGCTCGACCAGTTTGCACCTATAAAGGAAAAGAATTAATGCTCTCCGCTCAACTTCATCATGACCTTACTCTTGAGGCAATCGAAGTCGAAGAGATCGAGACGGAGCTACTGGTTAAAAACTACCTTTTACTCACTCAGGTCGATAATAAGATAGTCGCTACTACCTCTGAAGAGTATATTGTCGAAGCGAGTAACTTCTACAACAAACTTTCAGAAAAGTATCCCCTTGTTATTCTTGATGAAGAGTCTTTTGAACGTCTCTATAACCGTTATTTGGAGCTTCGAACCGACAAACAGATCGAGACGATGCAAGAGGAGGGCGAAAATTCCGAAGGTGAAGATGAGGAGCTATCTCTTACAGAGTTTTTACGTACCTCTTCAGATATTCTTACCTCTGAAGAGTCTGCTCCTATCATCAAGTTTGTCAATGCTCTCTTTTACCAAGCCGTCAAACGAAAAGCTTCCGATATCCATATTGAAGTGCATGAGAAGAGAGGTGAAGTCCGTTTTCGTATTGATGGTATCTTGACCAAAAATGTTGATCTCGAAAAGAAGGTCATCGCGCTTATTATCAGCCGTATCAAGGTCATCTCAAACCTTGACATCTCAGAAAACCGCATACCTCAAGATGGGCGTACACAGATCAAAATCGCCGGTGAGTCCCTCGATATCCGTGTCTCTATCTTGCCTACCTTTTACGGTGAACGTGTTGTTATGCGTCTATTGATGCAGAGTGGTTCTGTTCCGCACATCGAGCAACTCGGCTTTCCGGATGAGACCATTCATGATATGAAAACCCTCTTACGAAATTCGCACGGTATTATCCTTGTCACCGGTCCAACCGGTTCAGGTAAGACCACCTCTCTCCACGCATTTTTAAAAGAGGTCGAAACACCTGAACTCAACCTCATTACGGTAGAGGATCCTGTCGAGTACAAGTCTGAGACCATCTCTCAGATCCAGGTCAATGAAAAGGTGGGACTCACCTTTGCCGCTGCCCTGCGCTCTATCTTGCGTCAAGATCCTGACATCATCATGATCGGTGAGATCCGTGATGAAGAGACGGCACATATCGCGGTTCGTGCTGCCTTGACCGGTCACCTTGTCTTCTCTACTCTACACACAAACTCTGCTGCGGCAACTATCTCACGGCTCGCCGATATGGGGATAGAGCCCTTTTTGATCTCCTCTTCCGTCTTAGGTATTATGGCACAGCGTCTTGTGCGTCGTATCTGTGATGCGTGTAAAGAAGAGGACACAATCGCTGAAGACTTTGCAGACGAATATAAACTTGACCCTAATGCCACGATCTATAAAGCAGTCGGATGTAAAAAGTGTAACTACAGCGGTTTTAGCGGCCGTCAGTCCATCGGTGAGCTTTTGATCATGAACGATATGATCAAAGACCTGCTTAAAGAGAGCACCGACGAACACACGATCTCCAAAGCTTTAGAAAAAGAACACCTCATCACTATTGCGATGCAACTTAAAGAGATGCTTCTCAGAGGAGAGACCTCCTTAGACGAAGCGATACGCATCGGTTTGGCCCATGCCTAAAAGATCTCACGGCTTCACCCTCATAGAGGTACTGGTCGCCGTGATGATCATCGCTGTTGTCATCGGCTCATTAATCCAGCTTTTTGCCACCAACACCCACACCTTCTCCTCAGTCCATCAAAAGATCTTACACACCAACAAAACCACTCTCTTGCTCGGTAATGAGATCTATGGCTATGAAAACAAAAAAGTCGATCTTGATGAACTGGTTAAGGATTTTAATATCGATGATGATCTTAGACGCCTGCTCAAAAAAGAGAGAGCTGAGATCCTCTACACGGAAGTGACAAGCATCGACTTTGGTGACGCCGCTGAAGCGTTAGCAGAGGCAGAGGAGAGTAAAAGTGGTAATGATGATGAAGCCTTGATCTCCGAGGCAGGAGAAGCAACAAATACACTTGAAATAGGTAGAACCACACTTAAGATCGGTGGACAGAGCAGCTCATTTTTACGGGTTAAATTCCAATGAGACGCAACGGTTTTACCCTAATAGAGATGATGATCGCCATCACCCTCTTCTCAGTTGTGATGATCTTTCTCTATCAGTCCATGGCTACCCTCGACAAATCCAACCAGTTTTATAGTGACAAACTGCAAAGTATCTCGACAGAGCAGTCCCTTTTTAAAACACTCTATCTGGACCTTTCGCTCTCCGAATCAAACAGCGGCGAGATCAATAATATCAATAAAAATGAAGATATGGTCTTCCTGCAGACATCCCATGTCGTCCACACACACGTCATGCCCTACGTCGTCTATTTTGTGAAAGAGAACCACCTCTACCGTGTCGAGTCAGCCTCAAAACTAAGTTATCCATTCGAGAGTAATATCAATGCTCTAATCGATGATTTTGGAGAGGTCAAAAAATTCAGACTCTATAAAAACAGCACCCACTTTTTACTCCACCTAAACATCAACGGAAAAGAAGAGAACCTGCTAAAAATACGTCATCTCAACGCACAATAAACTTGTCGAGTAAATGGTAAAAAGGTGGCGAAGCTCACCTAAACCAGTTCTTATACAGGAAAAAGTTTTAGATTTGGTGCAGGTTGTGCTGAAGTAAATCCGAAGACGTACATCGGTACGTTGAGAGGTGAGCTCCAGCGCAAAATGTGCCGAAGCTAGAACTTTTTAGAAGGGTTGTTTTAGCATTACCCACATCGTTGAGCCTTCACTCCCAAACGCCATATCAAAACGAACCGGTAAGGTCGCAGCCAAGGCACGAATACTAAAACCGACATCGTACTTCATATCTTTAAAGAGATCGAGGTTGTACTGTGGTGCAACACGCCCTGCTTCCGCAAAAAGAACCCCTTGAAACCAATCTATCGGTATCAGGCTCCACTTCTGGTCTCTCATAGGGTTAAGCTGAGGGATAAAGCGGTATTCAACAGCGCCATAGAGCGCCGCCTTATCACTGAAACGGTTACTGTCATAAGCACGCAGACGGTCCCATCCTCCTAGGCGAGCACCTTCCCACATTGGCGGCTGTCCCTGGTCGATATTTTCTGCAGCAGTACCATCTTCAAAGATATATGGACTACTTTTATCCCATGAAGGTGAATAAGCCGACCAGACATTAATGGCGAGTACATCATTGCGCATCCAAGAAGCTTTTGGCAATTCAAAATAGTGTGAATACTCTGCTTCTATACTATTCCAGGCCTGCGTACTTGCACCTTGCCCAAAATCTTCTGCATATTGAAAGCTAAAGCTATACCCACGCAGTGGATTGTCAGGGTAATCGGTATTGTCATGTTGAAAAACAAACTTCAGACCATTCGTAGCAATTTGGGGCGAATTAGGTTTAAGCTTGTCAGCCGTCCACAAATTGTAAAAAGGTTTTAATGCCACAATAGTCTGACCTGTCACAAAGGGCAAGCCACCACCTACGTTGTCACGATTAACGGCTATCCCTCTTGATGTTTCAATAATTGGCAATGCCTTATCTTTTGACTCACCCATAGGAAGAATATAACGCAGATCAATATAGGCCCAATTATTCCACCCTTGTGTAATTACAGGCGTAGGATAAAATGTGGTTTTGTCCGGATCAAGATTCTGTACAGAGTCATTACTGCCATCAAGGTAAAGACGTTGATTTGGGTAATAAGCACGCATTCCTAACAGTGATACAAAAAACCTTTCCGTGTAGGGGACACGGACACCTGAAAGAGCGAGAAACCAGCCTTTCGCATAGGCCTCTTCCTCGTTCACTTGACCAACATCGATCTCTTCAACAGGAAGGGTCTCTCCACGAAACACTGTTGCGACCATTGTCATCTGTGGCTGCAGGAAACCATGAAAGATACCGACAACTCCACCTGTCAATCCCGTCGAGGAGCTAGAAAAAACATACGGAAGCGCAATCCACGTTGACGTTTTATTATCTTCACGACTGACATCTTTAACAATAAACTCTGTTGCCATCATTACAGATGTGGACAACAAAAACATAGCTACAGATCGGGAGATGAAAGGCATGATTTACTTTTTCATTTATTATATCACAGAGTGAGTATTTTAAATTTTATCTGTTTAACAAAGTGGAAAGTTAGCGGTAAATGGGTTGGAAGAAGAGAAGCTCAAGACCCGAAGGCCTTGAATAAAAATTAGAGGGCAGCTTTTGCCTGTGTTGCTACAGCAGTAAATGCAGCTGCATCGTTCATTGCCATATCAGCAAGGATCTTACGATCTAGTTCGATGTTCGCTTTTTTCAATCCGTTGATGAAACGAGAATAGTTGATGCCATTAAGACGACATGCAGCATTGATACGGATGATCCATAGTTTACGGAACTCACGTTTTTTCTGTTTACGGTCACGGAATGCATAATACATACTGTGTTCAAGTTGTTCTTTCGCTTTACGGAAGTGCTTGTGACGACCCTGGAAATAACCTCTTGCTAGTTTTAATACTTTTTTATGACGACGACGTCTTACGACACCTGTTTTTACTCTTGGCATATTTTTCCTTTACTCTATCATCTATACGATGTATAGGTGCCACATAATTGGTGGACTTGCCCAGTTTTAACTGGAGAATAATGTTAAATGAAAGCTTACGCGATCATCGCTTTGATGTTTTTAGCATCTACTTTTGAAACTGTTTTTGGCGCATTTTGGTTGCGACGAGTTCCTGCTTCTTGTTTAGTCAAGATATGGCTACGAAACGCTGTTCCACGTTTGATCGAGCCATTTTTTTTCACTTTAAAACGCTTTACAGCGCCTTTAACTGATTTCATCTTAGGCATAGTGACTCCTCTCTAATTTTAACTATCTTGCGTCTTGCGCAAAATAAGTCCGTGATTATAGCGAAATCTCTATTAAAATTCGCCTTCTGTGCGTTAAAGGCTCTCTGTACATATAAAACCTTATCTAGCTTGTGTCGTAATCCATTTCGCAAAACATCAAATAAGATCTAATCTACACACTATACAGACACTATATTTTGCTATACTTTATTTATGTCAGAAATAGATTTAACCCAAATGATCTTACAAGCAGAAGAAGAGTTTTGCTACCTTGAAGAGCAGTGTCTTAAGACAGAGAGTGAAGAGTGTGACTATAAACTGCATGCACTTGCGCTCATCACACTATACAGTTTCGCTCTCAACCTCAAACTCTCCGGTGGGCAGCTTATGCACTTGCTCTATGAATTAGAGCAGGAGAGCCATCTCTACCGACACCTTATCGCCCCATACCTATTGCTGTTAGATGACAAGGAACTGGTCTGTAAACAGTACGGCCATAAATATTTACGATTTCTCTCAGAAAAAGCCCAGGAAAAAAGTGACGAAGAGATAATGATGGTGCTGTTTAAACAGTAGCGCTGTTAGTGAATAGTGAATAGTGAATAGTGAATAGTGAAAGATGGCGAAGCTCATCTAAAAGTCTATGTATTCGTAAAAAGGTCATCCGTCGTAGGTACTTCGTACAACTACTTTGGTTCCGATTCTAAAAAAGCCAAGCAATTGGCTTTTTCTTAACGACTCTCAGGTGTAAGTTGTGCCGGAGGTGAACCCGATAGCGTGCTAGTGCACGTGGAGAGGTGAACTCCGGTGCAAATTGCACCGAAGCTGGAAGTTTTACTTCTTTTTGTCGTCTTTCTTTGGGAGAACTAGCATGTTGTAGTAACGCCCTTCAAAACGCGGTGACTTATCCATAACACCAACATCTTCAACCATTGGCCAGACACGAAGAAGAACTTCACGACCTGCTTCAGGATGTGCCATCTCACGACCACGAAGGAAGACACGAAATTTTACAAGCTTGCCCTCTTCTAAAAACTCACGTGCATGTTTTACTTTGTAGCTGATGTCGTTGTCAGCGATCTTAACCGAAAGCTTGATCTCTTTGATCTCAACCTTTATCTGGTTTTTCCGCTGCTCTTTTTTCTTTTTCTCTTCTTGGTATTTGAACTTACCATAATCCATGATTTTCGCTACTGGCGGCTTTGCATCCGGAGCTATAAGAACGAGGTCAAGACCCAGCTCATCTGCTTTTTCCATTGCTTCTCTTGTTGGAATAATGCCTAATGACTCGCCGCCATCGACATTACAACGAACTTCGCTTACGCGAATGTCTTCGTTCATTATAGTGTTGTCTTTTTTTCGGTTCAAAAATTTACCTCATTGATTTTTTGTTGAATCATAGTCAAGAATTCTGCTTCACTAAGATTATATTGTTCGCGACTTCTTCTGTCACGTACAGCAATTGTTTTGTTCTCTACCTCATCGTCGCCTATGACGATGATCATTGGAACGCGCCCTTTTTCAGCAGTTCTGATACGTTTGTTCAGGCTTTCGTTCTTCGAGAAGATCTCGCTGTCCGCGCCTAAATCGATCAGTTTGTCTGCCAACTCCTTGGCATATGCGTTGTGCGGTTCGGCAATAGGAACGATGGCAACTTGCGTTGGCGCAACGAACATTGGGAACTCACCCGCATAATGTTCTGTCAATATACCAATAAAGCGCTCAAAAGAACCTAAAATTGCTCTGTGGATCATTACCGGCTGTATTTTATTGTTCTCATCGCCGCTGTATTCAAGCTCAAAGCGCTCCGGCAGGTTGAAGTCCAGCTGGATCGTTCCACACTGCCACTCACGGCCGATGGCGTCTGTGATCTTGATGTCGATCTTAGGACCGTAGAAGGCTCCACCGCCCTCATCGATCTCGTAAGGAAGTGCATTTTTATCCATTGCAGTTTTAAGCGCATTGGTCGAGATCTCCCAGACCTCATCATCACCAACCGCTTTTTCCGGCTTGGTCGAGATCATCATCTTATAGTCAAACTCAAATGTCGACATGATCTTGTCAACAAAGTCAACCACTTCAATAATCTGCTCTTCGATCTGGTCAGCCGTACAGAAGATGTGCGCATCATCTTGCGTAAATTCGCGCACACGGAAAAGACCATGAAGTGCCCCTGTCATCTCATGACGGTGAACAACACCATACTCAAAATATTTGAGTGGAAGGTCACGGTAAGAGTGCGGCTCATCTTCATAAGCTTTAATGTGACCGACACAGTTCATCGGCTTTACACCAAACTCCACATCATCGATCTGTGTGAAGTACATGTTCTCACCGTAGTTTTGGTAGTGGCCAGAGGTCATCCAAAGGTCAGAACGCAACATCTCAGGCCCACGTACAGGCTCATAACCACGTTTACGGTGTGCTTTAAAAAGCAGTGATTCTAAACGTGCACGAAGACGTCCACCGGCAGGAAGCCAGATAGGAAAACCAGCACCGACCTCTTCACGAAATGTGAAAAGTTTCATCTGTGCACCGATCTTACGGTGGTCCCGTTTTTCAGCCTCAGCTAGCATCGTCATATGTTCTGTTAAAGACTCTTTGTCTGCAAAAGCGATGCCGTAGATACGCGTCAACATCTCATTTTTAGAGTCACCGCCTAGATAAGCACCCGCAATCTTCATCAACTTAAAGTAACGGATCAAACCAATGTTAGGAAGGTGTGGACCACGACAAAGGTCTTCAAACTCACCTTGTTTATAGATAGAGATCGTATCACTTGGGATACGCTTCATGACCTCTAACTTGAGATGATCATCAGCAAACTTCTCTTTTGCCTCATCCATCGTGATCTCATAACGTTCTACCGGATACTTTTTCTTAGCAAACGACAACATCGTCTTTTCGATCTTTTTAAGGTCACCCTCACCTATCTCTTCATTGACTTTAAAGTCATAGTAGAAACCCTCTTTAACCACTGGACCGACATAGAACTCTGCGTCCGGATAAAGCGACTTAATAGCCTGTGCCATTAGGTGTGCCGTTGAGTGACGTAGTACCGCTAAAGATTCAGGAGAGTTGTCGAGTTCAATCTCTTCTCCGGTAATTCCCTGGACTTCAGCCGTCTGGAGATCGATGATCTCATCATTGTGTTTAATCGCGATTGCGCTCATATATTTCATCCTCTTTCAAAGAGCCCACCAGTACAATAGGCAGAACATAATTGAAGATATTTTATTTGCGTGATTTTAGCTAAAAGTCACCTTGTTTAGATTGAAAGTCTCTTTTATGCACGCTATTGACAAACATATCCTCAGTTCCATTGTGTGTTTATCACATACCTCTTGGAATTTATACAAACAATTAATATTTTAAATCTATCTACGTTAGAATTGATTAACACTAAGTTAAAGGTTGTCTCTAATGGATAATAAAGATCTAAAAGAGCTGCTCAAAAAGAGTAGCAGTTCTGAAATGCTTTCGCGTCGTGATGCCATCAAGTTGATGGGTATCTCTCCTATTGCAGCCGGTGTACTTGCATCAACGTCGTCAAGTGCTATCTCTTCTGCAGAGGCAGCTGATGCCAAAGGTAAAATCGTGATCGTTGGTGCCGGTGCCGGTGGGATCATGGCACTTGCACGTCTGCATTCAGGTCTGAAAAACCCGGACATCACTATCATTGCACCAAATGAACTTCATGTTTATCAGCCGGGGCAGGTCTTTCAAGCCGCTGGACTTTACCTGCATGATGACCTTGTTAAACCCAACAGTGACTTCATTCCTGATGACGTGAACTGGATCAAAGATGAAGTCACAACCTTCGATCCTGACAACAACACACTCGAAACACGTGGTGGAGAGAAAGTCGATTATGACTACTTAGTCGTTGCAGCAGGTATCGACTACCATTATGACTGGATTAGAGGATTAAAAGAGGAAGATATCGGTACCAAGGGTATCTCCAGCGTCTATCTAAATGACATGGAGAGAGGGACAACTGCGGGTGGTTCGATCACTTGGGATTGGTTTAATGCCCTTAAACAAGCTTCTGCCACCGGCAAAAAACCGCGTGTAATCTACACACAGCCTAATACGCCTATTAAATGTGGCGGTGCCCCACAAAAGATCCTATACCTCTCTGCTGACCACCTTAAGAAAGAGGGGCTTTCTGCTGACTATGTCTTTGCGACCAGTGGCGGATCACTTTTTGGTCAAAAACCGATTGCTGAATCACTTGCAGAGGTTCAAAAACGTTACGACACCATTACCAATAAGTTCAAACACAACCTGATTGCCATCGATGTTTACGACAAGATCGCTACTTTTGAACACACTTATGAGATCAAAGGTGCCTATGATAAAGAGCTTGGAGAGTACGATATCATCGATAAAAGAGAGCTGGTAGAGATGGAGTATGACTTTATACACATCGTCCCGCCAATGAGTGCGGCTCAGGCCATTGTCGATTCTCCACTGGGTTGGCAAAAAGGGAGTGCAAAAGGGTGGCTCGAAGTTGACAAAGAGACGCTTCAACACCGCCGTTACAAAAATGTCTTTGGTATTGGTGACATTTGTGGTATCCCTATGGGTAAAACGGGAGGAAGCGCCCGCCACCACGGTCCTGTAGTAGCACAAAATCTTATCGCTCTTATGCAGGACAAAGCTCTCAAAGAGAAGTTTGACGGCTACACCGTCTGTCCACTGAAAGCAGGTTACGGTGAGATTATCATGGCTGAGTTCAACTATGATGGGCTAGCACCATCTATCCCTCTCTTGGCACCGGAAAGACCACGCTGGATCTGGTGGGCGTTTGACCTTTATATGCTTAAACCGATGTATTGGTATTTGATGATGAGAGGATTAATGTAATCATCGCTTCAGATTCGTCATTCCGGGCGTAACCCGGAATCTACAAACTTTTTCTCCAATTTCTTTCACTTCAATCTTAAATACAAACTCTTTGATTTCACAAACTTTTTTTATTACTTCATATCACTAGTCTGTCACTTTTTACGATGTGGCATTTCACGACTCGCAATTTAGTTGCTCCCATGCATTGAGCTTTAGCTCTTTAAGTGCCACCCTGCATTACGCTTTAGCGTTTTATCTTCTTGCTAGCTCAAGAAACGCCTTC
>JBATWM010000061.1:0-12725 GCA_049672605.1 Sulfurimonadaceae bacterium | reverse complement strand
ATACAGATCGCCGTTCCTGCTACCGTAGTGATCATTAAAGAGGGTGATGACTACCTTGAGTTGATCAACCCCAGGATCATAGGGACAACAGGCATGCAGGAGTCAGCTGAAAGTACAAACTATCTGCCAAATATTAATGCAACACTGGACCGATATGACGAGATCAAAGTCATCTATCAAGACCGTGAGGGAAAACAGTGCTCTATGGATGTGGGAGGAGAACTCTCCAAACGTATTCAGCGAAAGATAGACTACACTTTTGGAGGGACATTTGTTGATAAACTGCCAAAAAAAGAGCAGAAGCGTGTTGAGAAAGAGTTAGATTATGGCATCGTTGAAGGCAGTGGCGGTACCTGCCCCACGATCTCATATCGCCAACACTTTTTAAATGCAATTAAGTTGCTGTTAGCAGTGACGTTTTTGACCGTTTTAGCCTCTCTATTCGTTGCAGAGACATCGACACTATCTCTACTTTACCGTGCTGAACTCTGGATGACAGGCATTAACGTACTGCTTTTAATCGGGTACACACTTTATGCACAATACGAGACAAGTAAATTTTCGTCATGTACCAGTTGCCAGACCGCAAATACCTACGGTAATGTCATATTTTTGGGTTTAGCACTACTTATAGCGTGGTTATTAAGCTACTTTATTGTCAATCCATCTTGAAGTATGACTTCTATACTACAGCAATTATATATTATGTATTTAGTTAGTATGGTAATAATATAGGCTACCTCCAGTACCATTAAGCTAAGCCAGCTAATTGTAGGTTCTGTAGTCCTTTTGGTGATGGGTTATGATATTTACGCCTATTATGAGTCTGAACAGTACAAGCAGTGCACTAGTTGTCAAACGGGTAATATCATTGGAACAGTGGCGTTTGCCTTGGTTCAATGGCTAATATTGAACGTAGTGACCTTCTTTTTGATAAGTGCTTAGCACGAACACCTCTCTCTTTCTGAAACCTCTCTAAATCTATAAACTTAGATTGTAAACCACTCATATCTCAATAGAATCTACAGTATTATGCTGGGACAAATCACAGGAGATAAAATGAAAAATATAATATTAGGTCTTATTGTTGCTATGTTCTTTTTAGGATGTACAAAAGAAGAAAGCATTGCAGTTGAATCAAAAACAGTTGTCGGAAACTCTCTAGAGACACTTGTACTCAATGATCAGCATGAAAAACCGCAATCACTTAGTGCTGATACTAAAAAAGTGATCTTTGCTTTTAGTAAAGATATGGGGCATATGAGCAATGAGTATTTCAATAAACAGGACCCGAACTTTTTAGTTGAGCATAATGCTGTCTTCATTGCTGATGTCAGCGGTGCCCCTTCATTGATCCGAAGTATGTTTATCATGCCGGGATTGAAAGATTTTAAACACCCGGTGTTGGTGATTGAAGATAAAAATGTCGCTGCAGGCTACCGTATCGATGAAAATAGCGAGAAGTTGATGATCTTGGATGTAGATAATTTTATTATTACAAATATCAGTTATGTCGCTTCAGAAGATGAGCTGGCAAAAGCACTTTAATAGATTACAGCGCCGGTAGAGATCGGCGCTATAATCTACTCCCACTCCTCCACAATAATAAAACCGCTTATACACCGCCAATTTTCATTAGTTCATATACCTAATCCACTTTGAAGTTCATCTACATCATTATACACGAGTAGTAAATAAAGGTTTTGGTAGACACTTATGGAATATATTACTCTCTTTCTCACCGCACTTATTGACCTCTCCAATGCAATGGCGCCGTACATACTCTTTGGTCTTCTCTTCGCAGGGATCTTGCATGAACTGGTACCCGACACCTTGGTGACCAAGCATCTGGGCAATGAGAATATTGGCTCTGTCGTTAAAGCAACTATCTTTGGTATTCCTCTTCCGGTCTGTTCGTGTGGGGTAATTCCTTTGGCGACCAGCATCAAAAAGAGCGGGGCCAGCAAGGGCGCGACCTTGTCGTTTCTGATCTCGACACCGATCACGGGAGTTGACTCCCTCCTGGCGACTTACGGGATGTTTGGATGGGCATTTACACTCTATCGTGTCATCACATCAATGGTGGTTGCGATGGTGGCAGGGATACTGACCAACTTTTACGATAAAGAGGTTGAAACTGTCAAACCGATGTTCTCGGCTGGAACGCCGGCAGGCGGTTTTTCAATGAAGGCACCATTGAATATGGCACCGAAAGAGGAGAGCAGCTGCTGTTCTAGCGGATCATGTTTCGAAGATAATGAACAGAAAGGTTTCTCCCTGATCGCGGCGATTCGTTATGCCTTTATCACCTTGCTTGGCGACATTGCAAAACCGCTTTTTTGGGGTCTCATCATCGGGGCGCTGATTACGGTAGCGATACCTCAGAATCTGAGCGATATTTTGGTGGAGTACTCTTGGCTCTCGTATCTGATCGTCATTGCCATTGCCGTGCCGATGTATGTCTGTGCTACGGCTTCTCTGCCGATCGCGGCAGCCTTGATGCTCTCAGGAGTGAGTGCCGGTGCAGCCTTTGTCTTTTTGAGTGCGGGGCCTGCGACGAATACCGTGACCATCGGTGTGGTCAAAAAGATGCTCGGAACCAGGTCGCTCTATATTTACCTCGGTACGATCGTAGTGGGGAGCATACTCTTTGGGCTAGGACTGGATTATATGTTCAATATCAGTGAGGTTGACCCAAAATCGTTAGTGCATATGGATGAAGAGGCAGGCCTGATCGCCATTGCAAGTTCAACCGTTTTATGGGGTTTTGTCGTCTACTTTTTAGTTGAACCTTACTTTAAAAAGAGAGATCTGAAAAAGTAGCTGTTTATATATAGCGCAGATGTTAGCGTGGAGTTTCATCGCACTGTGAATTAGAGGATGAGAGCGGACACAAGGCCTTTGTATCCGGTCTTTAAGGTTAAGGTTGGAGCAGTTGTTTATAACGGTCTTTTTGTTGGACCATAATGATGACAGTAAAAAGCAGCAATACCGCAGCTCCGGCGATACCCGACGGATCTAAAAATAGATGGGCTAGGAATGCATTTATCATCACAGGCATGAGGACTACCGCCATTAAGGCTACATACTTGTTAGTCAAGAACGAGATCCCCGCAACGATCTCTACGATGGCCACAAGTTTCATTAAATAGCCGCTTTCAGACAGCGCCATCATAAAGGCACCCATTCCCAGTGAACCGTGCTGCATTTCCATAAACCCTAGAATCTTATTGGCACCAAACACGATCAGCATAAGACCCGCTAAAATCTGGATTGCGAAAATAACTTTCTTTTGCATGGTTTCTCCTTTTTGAGGCAGTATAACATTATTTTATACATCAAAGTGAAGAATATTGGAAAATTGTTTGATATCTGAATACTCTGATCGATACAGAGAGATTGATAGTAAAGCAATTAAGATTGCTTTCCATCTTAATTTAAATATCAAAAACTTCTGTCGGAAACCCTCTCCTTGATGGCCGATATAATGCGATTAGCTATAATGTAGAAAAGTATACAGAGAGCTCTTTTGGGCGTTCAGGATGTTGTGTGAAAAAAGTCATTGGTGCATTGCTATTATTGGTGTGTCTGTCGGAAGCTAAAGATATTGCGCCGCTCTTTCGTCTTCATACTATTGGCTTTGTGACTGATTTTGTACTCGATGGCAACCGTATATACGTGGCAAATGACATGGGTGTCGTTGATATCTTTGATCTTGGAACGGGGAAAATAGTCGATCAGATTGTCTTGGAGCCGATACGTTCGGGAAGAGGCGAATTGGTGCCGGCGCGAATCACCGGGATCGACCGTTTAAACGCCAAGACGCTTATCGTGAGCAGTGGCGAAAACAACTATCGTAATGTCTGGATAGAAGAGATGGGCAGGCTGACGCAGATCATTGATGAAAAGAAGAAACTCGTCATCAAAGAGGCACGTTTTGTTAATGATGAACGCATCCTTTTTGGGACCTTTGATTCTGATGTGATCCTCTATAACATGACGGAGAATTATGAGGTCTACCACCGTTCTAATTCACAAAGTGCCTTATGCGACATCTCATTAAGTACCGATGGTAAAAAGATGGTCACATCCGATGAGAGCGGGACTGTTAAACTGTTTGATGTGGAGAGTTCCAAAGTTGAACAGGAGCTCTCTTCCGAAAATGTTGACAGGGTCTACAGTGTCGCTTATCGCAGTAGTGTCATCATTACGGGTGGACAGGATAGACGTGTTGGGGTTTACCGTACAGGTGAAAAACCCTACCACCTAAAAAGTGATTTTCTTGTCTACAGTGTCGGGCTCAGCCCAAGCGGCAGGATGGGTGTCTACTCCAGCGGTGAGGAGCAGGCTCTGCAGCTCTTCGATACCAAGACAAAAAAGAAGATGGACCGTCTTGTCGGGCATAGGGAGATCGTCAGTAAGATCGAGTTCATTGGTGAGCATTCGCTTATCAGCTCAGGGGACGGGCAGGAGATATTTTTGTGGAAGGTAGATTAGATTGGACTCTTACTCTCGCAATGAATCGGGGCGGTGAAGCCATCACCGATATACTCTAGGATCTTATCATTGGCAAAGCTCAGTGGCGCAAAGAACAGAAAAGAAATTGGCTGAACATAAAAAGATTATAGCCTAGTTTAATAGGAGCTTTGAAGTGACTGTTTTTATATGTAGAGAGATGTTTTAGTTCATTAAAGGTGTTTCTTCTTTTGTTCGTTCTATAATAGACAAGAGGGTGTTTTTAACAACCCTAATTACTAAAGGAGTCCAGATATGGCAAAAGTTCTTAAGAAAAAAGAGATCAAAACAGAGATCAAAAAAGCGGCAAAAAAAGCAGCCCCGAAAGGCAGTGTAAAAGAGGTTGTTGAAAAAGTGAAGAAAGCTGTTCTGAAGAAGGAAGCTGAGACAGAAAAAGCAATCTCAAAAATTGCAAAACAAGTGGCTAAAAAAGTTAATGAAATTGAGAAGAAAGTAGCTAAGAAAGCGGCAACAGCAAAAAAAGACATTAAGAAAAAAGCCGCTGAAGTTAAGAAAAAGGCAGCTAAGGCACCAGCAAAGAAAACGGCTAAAGCAGCACCAAAAAAAGCAGCGAAAGCTCCGGCTAAAAAAGTTGTTAAAAAAGCAGCACCTAAAAAAGCAGTAAAAAAAACAACAACGGCTAAAAAGAAATAACCGATACCTCTTCACTGTTTTGACTAGCACCAGCTAGCAGAACAGATCCTTCAATAAATCTTCCAGTTTTAAATCAAGGGAATCTCTAAATATCAAGCGACCTCAGTAAGCACTGGATAGGCTGTCCTTATGTCATTTAAGTAACAGCTTGGCCTTTGTATAAAATAGCCCTGGACAAACTCACAGCCTATATCGATACAGACGTCTAGTTCGCTTTGTCGTTCAATCCCTTCGGCAAAGATCTTAACACCTAGTCGTTTAGCCAACTGGATGATGTTTTCGACAATAATTCTCTTTTTTTGGTCCTTGCAGATGCCAGAAAGAAAGAAACGATCTATCTTTATAACGTCCGGCGTAAATTCATATAGCAATTTAAAACCAGAAAACCCGACGCCAAAATCATCGATTAGCATCTGACGTTGGCCCCGCTCAGGTTCTGTGAAACATTTTGGTTACCGTAGTGAAACAATAATTTTTCAAAAGAAATCTCTATAGAAGAATGGACTATAATGATCATAAGGCACATCTAAGAAAGTCTGATCGTTGACCGGTAATTAGAGATGCTTGCACAATATAAGGAGCCTAACATGGCAAAAGTTCTAAAGAAAAAAGTGGTAAAAACAGTAGCCAAAAAAGCGGCAAAAAAAGCAGCACCAAAAGGTACAGTCAAAGCAGTGGCTAAAAAGGTGACTAAAAAAGTGCTCAAGAAAAAAGTTACGACAAAAAAAGCAGCGACTAAAGTAGCAAAGAAATCAGCGAAAAAAGTCGTTAAAAAAGCGGCTGCAAAAGCACCTGCAAAAAAAGTCGTTAAAAAAGCAGCCCCTAAAAAGACAGCTGCAAAGAAAACAACGGCTAAAAAGAAATAGCCACTCTGATTAGTCTGCCTGCTATTACGCGGCAGGGTAGTTTCCTTCTCTTATTGATCCCATTTCGTTTATCACAACTCAGTCACACGCAATCTCCTCAATATTTCAGTATCTCTTTGTAACCTAAACTTAATATTAGAGTAATGGGTTTGAAACAAATGCGCATTAGAATTCCGCAAAAGGATGATGATGAAACGTAAAGACTATCTGTTTTTGGGAATGAGTGCAGTGGCACTTTTAACGTTTGGCGGCTGTTATGATAAACAAAACGAGTTACATGAATCGATGGTGTCATGCCCTGACAAGACACAGCTGATCAGTGATGATTTCGAAGGCAAACCTGTCTGCCAGCTGCGCGGTACGTACAGTGAAAACATCCATCTTACCAATGATAAGTTCTGGGCATTGAAGGGTGAAGTCCACATCGGTGTTGACGGTAAAAGTGCCGCGAAGCTTGAGATCGATCCGGGGACAACGGTCTTTGGCAAAACGGGGGCAGATTTCTTGCTGGTTACACGCGGTTCAAAGATCATTGCTGAGGGGACATCATCACAGCCGATCATCTTTACCTCGATGAAGGATGCTGCCGGCCTTCTCTCGGTACCGGGTGACTGGGGCGGGATAGCGATCGCAGGATATGCCCCGACCAATGCCGGCAAAGAAGAACGTTTTGAATTCTCTAATACTGATGTACATTTCGGCGGACAGAATGAAGATGACAACTCCGGAATCTTGAAGTATGTGCAGATCCGTTATGCCGGGAATGAGGTACGTCCGGGTGAAGAGCTCAACGGTTTAAGTTTGGGCGGTGTCGGACGAAAGACTATTATTGATTATGTTGAAGTCTATAACGGAAAAGATGATGGTATTGAAGCGTGGGGCGGCAACGTCAATATGAAACACCTTGTCCTTATTGGAAACGGCGATGACAACTTGGATTTTGACCATGGCTATCGCGGAAACATTCAATATGTATATATTAAACAGACAAAATTGGAATCAATCCATGCCAGAGGTATCGAGACAGATAACAATAAAAAGTCTAACAATGCTCAACCTCGTACAGAGGCAAATATTGCCAATTTCGAGATCGTTGGAACGGACAAGACATCAGAGGCGATCTACTCTCGCCGCGGTTCAGGTTTGCGACTCTCCAACGGGTTGATCCGTAATGTGGGCGGTACAGGCATTGCCATTAAAACATCGGGACAAGAGCGCTTTGACGTTAATCGATTTAACGGGGTACACCTCGAAGGTTGTGGTGAAGGCTATGTTGAGGATGTCGCAAGTCACGATAGGGACCTAGCCTCTTTTAATACACGTTATGTCTCATCAGTTATTACAGATGGCAAGGTTGTTGCTGCACTTGACAGCAAGGCCTTTGAACGCGGTGATTTTGTTGGGGCATACCGCAAAGGGAATGACTGGCGTCAAGGATGGAGTATGTTGAACTAAGGCTATCTATAAAGACTCAGCCAATTTAAAAATGTCTATCACTAACGACATTTGAATTGGATGGTTTATAAGTTCCATCTATAAAATATCCAAAAGTAATATGCTATACTCTGCGCATTCTACGTTTTGGAGTCCCCTATGCTAGCTGAACAGATTCCCAATTTAGTCCGTGCCCTTCCGACGCTTATGGGGGCAAAAGAGCACATCTTATCGGAATGGATGGCGTTTGATGAAGCGCGTTTGATCCTTGAGGGACACCATATCAAAGCGGACTATTTTATTGACCATTTTGCCGGCGGCGTATTTGACTATTTCATGGATGTCATTAAAGGCAGAAAAGAGATAGGTGACTGTCCTATTATGGCTAAACTTCTGGAGTATCTTAAAGACCGTAACATCTCGGCCGATGAGCTTTTTATCATCTGTAGCCACTTTCGAAAAGCGATGATCGACTTTTCGTATGACTCGTTACTTAACAGTAAAGAGATATTTGATGAAGTCTCCTATGTTTTCGATCTTAATTTCTCGGGTGTACTCAAGCATTATACCGGCACCATCTACCAAAAAGAGCTTGAGATCGAGCGTAATGTCAAACTTCTGAACGAGTATAAAAAGGCGATCGATGCGAGTGCGATCGTCTCCAAGATGGACCCTGAAGGCAAAATCAACTATGTCAATGATAACTTTTGTGAAGTAAGCGGATACAGTCGAGAAGAGTTGCTTGGCAGAGAGCATAAGATGATCTTAGCCTCTGACGAAGAGCACCCTTATGAACGCTTTTTCTTAGAGACGATCCCTGCTAAAAGTAACTTTAATAAAAGTCTCAAAAACCAGAAAAAAGATGGAAGTTTCTTCTATGTCGATAGCACGATCGTCCCTATTAGCGACACAAATGGATTGGTGACTGAATATATTGTCATTGGGTATGAAGTCACGACCTTGATCAAAGCAGAGCAAGAGGCGATCGAAGCGGGGATATCAAAAGAGTATTTTCTCTCTAACATGTCGCATGAGATCCGTACTCCTCTTAATGCGATCTTGGGTTTTGTCAGTATCTTGCAAGATGAGGTTGAGAGTCCTAAACATAAAAAATACCTCGACATTGTGCTTAACAGTGGTGAGAACCTGCTGACGATCATCAATGACATCTTAGACTTTTCCAAACTCCAAAGCGGTGAGTTTATGATCGAGACAAGCCGCTTTAATCTTCATGAAGAGTTGACCCATACCTTAGAGCTTTTTGTTGCAAGTGCCAATGAAAAAGAGATCACGATGCTTGCTTATCTTGACCCGCACATTCCTTATGAACTTGAGGCAGATCCTCTTCGAATTAAACAGATCATTGCCAACTTTATTAGTAATGCCATTAAGTTTACACCGGCAGAAGGGGTTGTGGAACTTGAGGCTTTCTGTGCTGATGGAGTACTGAGTATCAGTATTAAAGATACCGGTGTCGGGATCCCAGAAGAGGACCAAGAACGGATCTTTAATGCCTTCACACAGGCAAAAAACACTGAGACTTTTACTGGCGGTACTGGTTTGGGGTTAGCCATCTGTAAGAAACTGGCACAACATATGGGCGGTGATGTTTTTGTTGAGTCTGCTGTAGGCAAGGGAAGTGTCTTTACGCTTAAAATCCCGGTACTCGCTCATGAGACAATGACGTTAGAGATGTTTAATGTTGAGCCGTTTAGAAAGTTGACCATAGCAATACTCTGTAAAAATGGAGAGCTGTCAAAGACATTGCAATCCCTGCAACGCTACTTTGATATCTTTGAACTAGATGTGATCAAGGTTGATGAACTGAAAGAAGATACCTATGATATTCTCTTCTTTTCTGATGCTGAAGTCAATGATACCTTACGTAGCAAGATCGCAAAACAGATGCTGCCTTCGATCGCAATTATGGACTATTTTGATAATAGATATGAAGCGGTGGAGAACATCACACCGCTTTATTTCCCGATCTACTGTTCTAAACTCTATCATACCTTCTTGGATGCTTTGCACCTCTCTCAAGAGAATGATGCTTCACTGCTTCCAAATGAGCCTAAAAAACGTCACTTTAAAGGTAACGTCTTGGTTGCCGAAGACAACAGTGCCAACCAAGAGCTTATTAAGATCATTTTAGAGAGATACGGTCTGCATTATCTTATCGCTTCTGATGGACAAGAGGCCGTTATGCGTTTCAAGTCGGGTACGTTTGACCTGGTGCTTATGGACGAACAGATGCCGAAAAAGAGCGGTACTCAAGCAACAGAAGAGATTCGCAAGTTTGAGAAGAAACGTGAGCTTGTACCGACACCGATCGTTGCTTTGACAGCCAATGTTCTTAAAGGTGAAAAAGAGAATAGCCATAATAAAGGGTTTGACGAATTTTTGGGCAAACCTATTGTCTTAAAAGAGATGGAAGAAGTTCTGAGCCACTTCTTAGAGGAAAAAGTCAACGACAATATACCAACGAAGAGTGTTGGAGTGGTGGATAGTAGTATTATAAAAGGCGTCAATGTTGCTAAGTTGGCGGAAGAGCTGATGCTTGATGAAGAGCAAATTGTACATCTGATAAAGATCTACTGCAAAAAGATGAAAGAGAGTCTAGAAGAGCTTGAAGAGGCGATTGCAAAGAGAGACTATAAGCTTATGGGTCATCTCTCTCACTCTATTAAAGGTTCAAGCAGTAATTTTAGAATAGAGAGAATTGTTACCTTGGCGTATGAACTTGAAAAAGCGTCGTATGCTAAAGAGAGTACATTTGATTTTGAAACGGTCTATGCTGACATTGTGAAAGAGTATAACAGTATCGCGACCAGTGAATGATCTTGCAGGAAGTATAGGTTTTGCACCTATATATCGGACTAATGTAAAAGACTACATTTCGATGTAGTAACCGATTCCTGAAGCATTTTTAATAATTGGAGTCGGCATGAGCTTACGCAGACGCCAGACCAAGGTACGGACATTGTTCTCTGTCGCCCCTTCATCTTCCCAAACATAGTTCACGGCCTGCTCAAAACTGACGATGACACCAAGTTGTGCCACCAAAAGGCGAATAAAGGTGTTCTCTTTTTTAGTAAGTTTAAGCATCTTGTCTTTATAAAAGACCTTGTCCAGATCGATGTCGAGGTGATAACCGTCACCAAAAGGGATGATAGGTTTGTCTGAGATTTTTTTAGCAAACAGGAGTTTCTCTAAATGGTCTTTGTCTGACTTGAGACTTGTCAGGTTTTCGTCTCGTTTTTTCTCCTCTTCGTATTTGTAGAGGGCCATCTGAATGGTCCCGTGAAGAGATTGCGGATCAAAGGGTTTGACGATATAGCCATACGGTTCAGTTGTCTTGGCTATAGAGATGATCTCATTTTCAAAGTGGGAGGTGAGAAAGATAAAAGGAATAGCATGTTTTTCATGGATATAGTGGGCAAGTTCGATCCCGTCATCAAGCGATTGTAAAGAGATGTCGAGCAGGATAAGATCAGGCTCATATATTTTAATTTTATTACGTGCTTGAATAGCGGTGTCTGCAGTAGAGACCACCTCATATCCAAGTTTCTCAAGTGACATTTTTAAGTTCAATGCTGTGACTTCGTCATCTTCAACGATCAATATCTTTTGACTCATAATCCACCCTGTATAAGTTTTTTTGATGTAATAAGTTATAGTTGCTATAGTTTTATCACAACTTAGATAAATGTGATATAAAGGTGATTATAAAAGGAGAGAATGAGAAGAAAAGGGCGGAAAGGGGAGCACTAAGCTAACCGAAGCTGTTAGTGCATGGTATATCCAATGCCACGTACGGTCTTGATATAATCTTTTGTCTTATCCGGGTCGATCTTCTCTTTAAGACGGTTGATGGCGACATTGACGGTACGGCCCTGATAGTTCTCGTTTTTTCCCCAGACATGTTTAAGAAGGTAGTCACGTTTCAAGACCGTGTTCTTACTCTCGATAAAGATGTGCAGAAGGTCAAACTCAAGCTTTGTCAGTTCAATGGCCTGGCCATCTATAAAGACTTCACGGGAGCGAAGGTCGAGCTCGACATCGCGGAACTTGACCTTGTGGCTCTGTTGCGCGGCCTGCGTACGGCGCAGAACAGCCTGAATACGGTAAAAAAGTTCCTGCATGTCGAAAGGCTTGGTGATGTAGTCATCGGCACCGCGTAAAAACCCCTCTTCGATGTGATACTTCGTCGCTTTGGCAGAGAGGTAGATAACAGGAACCTGCATCCCCTGGTCACGAAGCATGGCAATGAACTCGCTTCCTTCGATGTCGGGGAGGTTTCTGTCCATAATAATGAGGTCGATGTTCTCTTCGGCAATCGCTTGACGAACGTTTTTAGTGCTTAAAAAGCCCAAAGTGTCGTAACCCTCTTTGTTCAAGCGGTGTTCAAGTACTTCGAGAAGATCTTCTTCGTCTTCGACGATCAATATTTGTGCTGGCATCATCTGTCCCATTAGTTTGATGATAGAACTTTATACTTTTAGCATAACACTATGGTTACAGAGATCTCTTTTAGTGTAACCAAACTGTTACATTATATCTGTGCTTGAGTATGCAAAATATATCTTAACGAATTGTTTTAGCTCTCTCTTGAGGATGACTTACATTATATATATATATATAAGATTTAGGATGTATGTAACCATATTGTTCCACTATGGTAGTTTTGATGTAATAGAAGGCTTTTATAATACGCTTAATTTAATCAAGGAGCCTTCCAAATGGCAATGAATAAAAACCTAGTATCGACAATCGCATTAAGTAGCCTTACAGCGGCATTATTAACGTTTTCAGGATGTGGTAGTTCTTCTGACAGTTCGACGGGTGGTACTACTCCACCACCGACTGGCGTAGTTTACGGTGCTACACTGCAAGGTGAGATCACTTCTGATACAAATTTAACAATGGCTGAGAGCCCAGTCAAGCTTGCCGGTAATAAAGTAAAAGTAATGCCAGGTGCTACATTGACTATCGAGCCGGGTGTAATGATCTGTGGTGAGTCACAAGCTTACTTGATCGTCACTAAAGGTGCTATGATCAATGCTAATGGAACAGAAGCTGAGCCAATTGTATTTACATCTGAAGCTGCTTGTGAAGGAGCACCAGCTGCTGCAGGTCAATGGGGTGGTGTGACACTTCTTGGTGATGCAGTGACAAATGAGGCAGCTACTATTCGTTACGAAGTCGATGAGTCAGATGCGGATTTTGCTTACGGTGGAGCTACTGATACAGACAACA
>JBATWM010000060.1:0-2839 GCA_049672605.1 Sulfurimonadaceae bacterium | reverse complement strand
GCTTTAAACCATAGGTTGTGAAAATTATCTGTTCTGATAAGTTCATCACCATATTTTATAGTTCTATCTTCAAAATCATCATCATTAGTACACCACCATCCAGTGGTAATAATATAATTATAGTTTTTTTTGCTCATTTTTAATCAACCAAATATTAGTTTATGCCTCTCTTTTCGTAAGACTGAGAGTAGATTGAAAGCCTACTGCAAATTTTAAAATATATCAAATCTGTATAGTAAAAGTATGTTGATATCATACCATTTTTAATAGTGCGTGCTTTTTCACTTAAGTCAGGTATGTTCCATTAGGTAGTAATTACTTACGATTTTATGTAATAGTAAAGTATGCTGATTAGCATAGTTTAATCCAACACTTCAATTTCTTTTTTATATATACGATACTGGTTTGTAAAATATAATATATAAAGTGTTGAGGCGACCTGTTTAGAGACACTTGTTCATTGCTTTCTAAAAGATAAGCCTCAAATATATCTGTTTGTTTTGTATATATTAACGGAGTACTTTTTGTTTTTTGCCAAAACCCATAAACAGTACTATCATTGTTTGTAATAGCAGGTTTAATACCTTGGGTTAAATTTGTTATGATTTTAATTAAGTGTTGATGGCTTTTTGGTTTGATACAAGCATCAAGCACATCATATGGTGTTTTCCCCATAACACAAACGGGTTGACCTATATAGGCTGCTTCAATACCCACGGTCGATCCAAAAGCAATTACTAAGTCAACATGTTTAATGAGGTCATACGTACTGATGTCAGAGTTGGCATCTATAAAAACCAAGTCTTTATTCTTATGTTTTATATTGACTAACTCTTGAGTTTGAGAATTGTCTATCCCTTTTAAATTTGGATGAACTCTCAGCAAAAATTGTACGTTTAAATGTTGGCAGTCATGTAATATTTGCACTAGACCTTCATTTTGTGTTTTGTAATATGGGTTTTTCCACTCTTCAATTGCTTCAAACTCATCTTCTGAAGAGTTGAAAATAGCAATCTTTAATGCATCGGTTTGAAGCTCTTTAGGGATTTTTCCAGCTTTTTGTTCTTCGATAAATGATTTCCAGTTCTGCTGCTGACCGCTTATCCGTTCTTCAAACCATTGGCCTCCCACTGTCTCGTAAGTATCGACTGGAATGTTTTGCTTAATGTCTATCAGTTGTTGATAGATATAATTGATATCATGCGGGTATGTGTTTTTTGTCAATGAATACTCGTTTAGGTAAGTGCCTCGTTCATGAACTATGACCTCAATACCCATTTGTCTCGCAACTCTTAATGCAGGTCTTAATGCACTAAATCGTCCATTAAATAGAATGAGTCGATCAAAGTTGCCCTCTGTTAGTGTCTTTTTCATAGAAAAATAAACAGTCATAGCTGTCTGTATGTTTTTTTTTAAGGCGTCTTGATGCTTTTCTAGTGATGGTTTGGGTTCTCTGAGATAAGAAATTACGGAGCTGAGTGCTGCCATGCCTATATCGCATCCTTCAAACTCCAAACTTTTTACTTCTTCTATCGTAGTAAAGTTTTTGTTTATCATATTGTTAATGATTATTAACTCTTCTTTAGACAGACTAAATGAAGGAAGTACATTGATATCAAACGTCTTGTTCAACCATTTAATACCTTGTTGTGACCTTGCTTTACACATTTGGCATGTTAAAAATGAATGACTGATATTTGGTGCACAAGTTGGCAGTGAACCGTCACAGAAATAAAAGCTTACCTGATGCTCCTCATCTGCAAACTTTTTGCCTAGCTCTAAGTCTGTTTCAAAGTGAGGTTGCCATGTTGCAAATGGAGCATAAACTAAAACATTAGCCATTTTTGATTTCCTTGATTTACAATTAAACTATCGTAGCTTTTCTATTTTGCAGTCGATATACATGATCACAATTTTGTATTGTGCTGAGTCTATGTGCAATGATAATAAGTGTTTTATCATTACTGATGTCGTATATTTCATCCATTATCTGTTGTTCTGTTTCATTGTCAAGAGATGATGTTGCTTCGTCAAGTATTAAAACTTTAGGATCAGTATATAGTGCTCTAGCGATAGCTATACGCTGTTTTTGGCCTCCAGAAAGCAGAATGCCTCCTTCACCTACTGAGACATCCTGTCCCCCTTTAGGCTCTAAGAAATCATATATCTTAGCCTTTCGCAGACATTCGTCGACTTTTTTTCTATCATAATCTTTTGAAAAAGCGACATTCTCTCCAACACTGCCGTCGAAGAGGTATACGGTTTGTGGAATATAGCCTATTTTTGTACGCCACGCTTTAACATTCATGTCATCAAGAGTGACTCCATCTATCTGGACTTGCCCGTTTTTGGGTTTATATAGACCGATAATGATATCTATTAATGTACTTTTACCACTTCCACTTTCACCAATGAAAGCAACTTTCTCCCCTTTTTTTATTGTGAGATTTACATTATTCAATACAGGGTTGTTCTCTTCATATTCAAACTGTATCTCTTTTAGAGAGATAGCTTCGTTATATTCTATGCTGTTGTTGCCAAGGTCTTCAGTTGGATACATAAGATCGCTATGGATGATATCTAATGACCTGTAGTTAAATAAGATCTGATTGTAGCTGCTCATGATTCTGTTTATCGATGGCATCAGTCTGTAAAGAGCCAGGACAAACATACTGATAATAGGTAAAGCATGGCTGATGTTCTGCTGGTTTTTCCAGACAAGGTAGGTGATAATCAGCACTATCATACCAAACCCGATGGCTTCTAAAAAGAGTCTAGGAAATTGGGATAATGTCATGTTGGTGATATTGGCTTGAACAAACTGCCTGCTGGCATTCCC
>JBATWM010000059.1:0-3833 GCA_049672605.1 Sulfurimonadaceae bacterium | reverse complement strand
GCTTTAATGGCATCCACGAAGTCAGCACACTCTTTTTGGAGATGTTTGAGGTTGAGCGAGTTGTCTATGACCCAGGTGGCGCGCGCTTTTTTCTCATCGATCGGCATCTGTGAGGCGATGCGGCGCTTCGACTCCTCTTCAGAAAAACCGTTGCGTTTCATAAAACGCTCTAACTGCACATCAGCAGGTGTGTAGACCACAACAGAGTCTTCAATGTCATAAGCACTGCTCTCAAAAAAGAGGGGGATGTCGATAAGGTAGGGGTATTTGAAACTGTCTTGTTTCTCACTCTGACGTTCGATCTCTTCACGGATCAGCGGGTGTAAGAACTTCTCCAGCTCCTCTTTTTTCGCACTATCAGCAAAAACAAGTTTTCCCAACTCCGGGCGGTCTACCTTTCCACGAGGGGTGATAAATTCTTCGCCAAAGTGCGCTTTGACCCAAGCCACGTTTTGATCAAGAATTTTATGGGAGATGGTATCAGCATCGATAATACGCAGACCGCTGAGACCCAAAAGTGAGGCAACGGTACTCTTACCTGTTGCAATTCCTCCGGTCAAAGCGATCGCATATTTGAAGGCCATTAGTTTTTAATGATTCCTAGGTATGCTTTACGAATATAGTTCGGCGTTGCAAATGCTGCCGGGTGGATGTCGCAGTTGTAATACTGTAGACCATCCAACATATCTGTACGGTGCAAGATAATGTCAGCCGTCGGGTGATATGCTTTAGAAGCAAGCAGCAAGGTCTCACCATTGCCGATGTAGTATGGCATGATGATCTTGAAGTAGTTACCAATAACCTGCATCAGGTTTTTGTTGTCCGCTTCATTTTCTAGTGATGGGTGTTTTAACACAACAAGACCATCTTCACTCAAAATACGGTTGACGTGTGCGATCGCTGCAGCATCATCAGTCAAAACATCCATCAAGATAACGTCAGCTGATCCATCTTCTTGGTCACGAAGATTTGTCATCAAGTCTGACGCTGAAACTGTTTTACTGTTCATATCTTCATGACGCGCTACTTCAGACTCAAGTGCCGCAGCATCGTCGCTTACAATTAGTACATTTTCTGGTTTTTTAACGGTACACAGTGGGACATGTACCATCATTTCTGGATAAATAAAATCTCTCATAATAGTTTCTTCCTTCGCTCTAGTGTTCAATGACACCTTTATAGTGGCGCGATTTTAACATCTTTATATTAAGGGCATCTCTAAAATTAATCATAATTTCATAACTAAGCTTGGCACAGTTCTCTATCTTCCCTCTGAGGCTGACTAGGGGTTTTAGAGGTGCCCTTAGGAAATATGCCAAACAGGTCATTAGATAGAGGTTAATGAAAAGAAGTAATTTTAAATGATTCTAATAGATTTCCCCGAAATACTCTAGGCAGGTGAGGTAGAGGCGGGTGTCGAACTCTAGTTGTACCGATCATTGATCCGATAATGAAAATAATGAAGGCATTGTTTTATTAATATTAAACAATAATTAATGTAATTAAATATATCTATGATAGAATGTGCCTAATTTGATTTAAAAGGCGCAATGATGAAACACTTTCTGGTACTTTTTCTGCTTATAACAGCTTCTATTTCTTTATACGGGTCCAATGATGATCTTAGCACATCCAAAGGCACTGACCAAGAGGTGATTGTTCTGCTTTCACCTTCGGTTGCACAAACCGATGTCTGGAACAATGCCAAGATAGAGGTGAGCTTTAGTGTACCTCTCGATGCTTCGAGTGTGCAAAAGAACAACATCAAACTTACGCATCTATCATCAAAAACTAATGACCATATGGACGGAACCATAGAGTATGACAAGTTTGACAACAAAGTCATCTTTACTCCAGGTGCATTACTCAGTGAAGGTGTCTACGAAGTAGAGATCAAAAGTCTTAAAGCGGACAAAGCCTATAAAACGACACAGATCAAAGAGATAAAGTACCGTTTTAATGTTCCTGAAGTCATCAACGGACATCAACTTCCGCCGGAGCCTGACCCGGTTGTTAATGATTCGACACTGCTTGGGATTGATGCTAATGGTAATGGGGTTCGTGATGATGTGGAGCGTAAAATTTACCTAGAACAGAAAAAGCCGATTGACCGTGCCGTGTTGATGCAAAGTGCTGCGGCACTTCAAGCCGTCTTTATTGATCCGGTTGGCGATGCAATTGCAACCGAGAAAAGGATTACTCGTGCAGGTGAATGTGAGTCTTATATTGAGTTCGAGAAAAAGATTCCTTTGCAGTTGAATAAGTTTCATCCATTAGGTACTACAGATTACATAGAAGAAGCAACTATCAATACTCCGGAACGTGTTAAAGCGTATTACCAGTATGATAAAGCACTTAGTGGAGGAGTATATAGTACTTCTCCATATTGGGTCAATGATAATAGTATCTGTGATTTCAATATCACCAATGTTTTAGCTGAATAGTCATGAAACATATAAAAGTAGTTATTATTTTCTGTACTTTATTTTTCACTTCCATCAATGCACAGGTTGATGAACGACAAGTCGATCTTTACTTCGCTAATGGTGTAGGCTTTAACGTAAGTGAAAAGCGGGCTCAAAAGATTTGGAGAAAACAGCTCGAGGTCTTATTTATGGATAACCAACAATTCCAAAATATTATTGGTCATGACAATATCAAAATCGCCTATAACCAGTCACAGGGAAAAGTGATTGACTTTGTCGAATCCGCATTGCAAAAAGTTGGGGATGATTGGGGTTTGAAAGATCTGCTTGGTTTTGTGTCAGAGTATATCTATGAAAATTTCATGAGTCTGTTTTTTGACTATAAAATAGATATTAATAAACAGGTGACATCTTATGAAGAGAGTATCAAAAATGGTCACGGCGTTGTTACAGTTGCCCACTCACAAGGAAATTTTTTTACTAATGATGCTTACGGGCGGCTAGACTCATGGATGCAAGAGTATTTTCACATCATTAGTGTCGCGACACCAACAAGTTACGTTGCAGATCCAGATGCGCCGATTATCATTTTTGATAATGATGCCATTGTGCGTTTGCCTGATAACAATCATCCCGTTATTATTAACCCAAACAGAGAGAGCGAAGAGAATACCTTGGACGATATGATTCAATTTCATATGTTCGAGTATTATCTTGGGTATATCAAAACAGTTAATGAGAACAATGTGTCTACCAATATTGCAGCCAACGCGATAAAGTATGCCATCATTTCTGGGATGAATAGTCAAATTGCGGCGAATTCTCAATGGAAAATAGAGTCCGAAAACATGGGAACCAATGTCTGTAAAGAGCGCAGAGCAAATTTAGTACATTTTCAAGATGCAGTTGCACCTATTGATGCAGCCTATCCATTCAGCACCGTAACCAACAGCGATGACCGTCAGCTTGGTAAGGTCTACCAAGTTACTGATGCCAATGCCTCAAAATACGTACTCGCATCGTCTGGTGGTACAAACATCATAGATGTCGAAGACCAAGGTGTTATACTTGATGATGCCGGCAATGATGTCGGTTGCTATCAGCTTAGTGGTACAGATGATAACATTATAAAAAGCTGCGGTGATGCCAACACTACTGATGGGGTACTTGAGGTTGACCTTAGCTGGAAAAGCCCTGACATCAACCTAACACTTACTGTGCTAAAAGATGGTAGTGAAGTCGGTACACTGGATGATGTAGGCAACTGCCCAAAAGAACATAGGTACATCGCAACAGAAGAAGACGTTGAACCAGGAACCTATGTTGTGCATGTTACAACTCAAGATACTGCCAGTATCGATGAATCGTTATTGCCGGAAGTAATTACTTTAAAAGTAAAAGCACCCG
>JBATWM010000058.1:0-53360 GCA_049672605.1 Sulfurimonadaceae bacterium | reverse complement strand
GTCAGACCTGCCAGTGCCGGCGTAAAAGGTTTTATGGTGTGTCCAAAATGTTGGGCCAGTTCCAAGCCGATGTCACTCGCCCCCAAAGAGGAAAAACTTTTTGCCCCAGTTGCAATGAGCACCTTTTTTGCCTTGTAACAGCCCCGATCTGTTGTAAGTTCAAAATAGTCCGATTTTGTAAGTGAGCAAATATTTGTGTTAAATACATAATCTGTCTTCTGGCTTGCTCTTGCTAAGATAGAGATGATCTCATCTGAACTGTTAGCGCAGAAGTAGTACTGCTCTTTTCTGATGACCGGCGTTAAGCCTCTCTGTTGCAACCATAAAAGAAGATCTTCTTTAGAGAACTGTGAAAAAATTGACTCTATAAGCTGCTCATCGCCAAGGTAGTTGTGGGCACTGACGTTGACATTGGTGATGTTGCACTTGCCGCCACCCGAGATCTTCAGTTTTTTGGCCGCTTTCTCATTGCCTTCGACCACTAATACTTTTAATGCACTCAGTTCGTTCAACTGAGCAGCACACATCATCCCGCTTGCACCGGCACCCAGTATCATTACATCATAGATTATCTCTTTTTTTGCCAACACGATTCCTTACAATTCTGTGAAATGGTAGCATAGGTTGTCAATCTATAAAGGATAATAGAGAGCGTTAGTCAACAGATTACGCAGATTTGCACAGATAAAGCCCTAATAGCAAAGGTAAAAAGCACCCTCTTTCCATTATGCTATAATTCGCGTACTAAATAGGGTTGTAAGAAATGCCCATAAGGACATAAATGAGCAATAAATTGCATATCGTCTCACTCGGATGTAACAAAAATCTTGTTGACACAGAGGTGATGCTTGGGCGTCTTAAAGCCTATGAGATGACAGATGACGCAAGTGCAGCCGATGTTATCATCGTCAACACCTGTGGTTTTATCGATGCTGCCAAAGAGGAGTCTATCAACACCATGTTAAACCTTGACGCGGGTCGTAAAGATGACTCTGTCTTGGTAATGGCCGGTTGTATGAGTGAGCGTTACCAAGATGAGCTCTCTAAAGAGCTGACCGAAGTGGACATCTTTACCGGTGTGGGTGATTATGCCAACATCGACAAACTCTTGGCCGAACGTGAGAGCCGCTTTAGCGATGCAGTCTACCTCATCGACGGTGAAGAGCGTGTTGTGACGGGTTCGACGTATCATGCCTACATCAAGATCTCAGAAGGGTGCAACCAGGCCTGTTCATTTTGTGCTATTCCTTCGTTTAAAGGCAAGCTCAACTCTCGCAACCTTGACAGCATTGCCAAAGAGGTCGAAGGCCTAGTTGCCAAAGGCTATTACGACTTCAGTTTTATCTCTCAAGACTCCAGCTCGTTTCTAAGAGATCAAAATGTTAAAGACGGTCTTATCCACCTCATTAAACGTATTGAACTGATCGACGGTGTTAAAAGTGCACGTATCTTGTACCTCTACCCAAGCACAACCAGTATGAAACTGCTGCAAGAGATAGCCAAGTCTAAACTTTTCCACAACTACTTCGACATGCCGATCCAGCATATCAACGACGATATGCTCCGTATGATGAAACGCGGTTTTGGCAAAGAGAAGACACTTGAACAGCTAAACTATATGCGTTCATTGCCAAACTCTTTTGTACGGACGACCTTTATCGTCGGCCATCCGGGTGAGACGCAAGAGATGTTTGATGAACTTTGTGACTTTGTCAGAGAGTTCGGTTTTGACCGTGCCAACGTCTTTGGCTACTCTGATGAAGAGGGAACTTCCGCTTATGATGTAAAAGAGAAACTGCCTCAAGAGCTTATCGATGAACGTGCTGAGATCTTAGGTGCGATCTGTTCAGAAGCAGAGATGGCCTCTCTGCAGGCAGAGATCGGCAAAGAGATCGAACTGGTTATCGATGGCGAGAGTGACGAACACGAATTTCTGCTCTCTGCTCGCAAGAGTATCTGGGCACCTGAGATCGACGGTGAGATCTATGTCAATGACAAAGCGATCGATGATGAGTTAGAGTTTGGCGTTATATACAGAGCCAAAGTGACTGACCTTGTCGGCACGACACTGACAGCAACTGTCCTCGGGCATGCTGAATAACAGAACCCTCTCTCTACTCCAAGAGGGCAAAAACCTTCTTGCCTTCTCAGGCGGTGTAGACTCTTCTGCCCTCTTTTTTTTACTTAAACAAAACAACATCCCGTTTGATATTGCGATTGTCAATTATCAGACGCGCGAACAATCGTTTAAAGAGGTTGCCTATGCACACGCTTTAGCCAAAGAGTTCAACAAAGCGTGTTATGTGTTAGAGACCTCGCTTACAGAACAGAACTTCGAGGCCAGTGCCCGCAACGTGCGTTATGACTTTTTTGAATCAATCATCCAAGAGCATGCTTACACCAACCTCATCACCGCCCATCAGCTTGATGATCGTTTAGAGTGGCTGCTGATGCAGTTAAGTAAGGGTGCCGGTCTTTATGAACTGCTTGGGACACAAGTCATCGAAAAAAGAGAGAACTATAGGTTGGTACGTCCTCTGCTGGAGACCTCTAGAGCAGAGATCAAAACCTACTTGGACAAAAATGCCATCCACTATTTTGAAGATGAAAGTAACAGTGATGAGAAGTACAAACGCAATTTCTTCCGCCACAACCTTGCAGCGCCTCTGCTTGAGAAGTATGCCAGCGGTATCAAGAAGAGTTTCACGTATCTCAATGAGGATCTGACCGAACTCTTGGAGCAGAACATCGATGTGAAGAGTGTTCAGGGACTACACTATTTTGAGTACCCTGTCTCCAGACGCAGTGCCATCATAACAGCTGATCATATTTTGAAAGAGCAAGGGTTTTTGATGCGTCAAGGGGATAAAGAAGTTCTGAAAACGGTAGAGGAGCATGTCGTCGGACGGCAATATGTTGTCAGCTTCCATCCACACTACTGTTTTATCGTACCCTATCTGACATACGAAATGTCAAAAGAGTTTAAAGAGAAGTGCCGCCTGCTAAAAGTACCCCGGAAACTACGGCCTTATCTTTTTAAAAATGAAGAGGCTTTTGATGTGGTTGTTTCGCTGTTGAATAATAGTAAAGAGTTTTAATGCAACTCACCATATTAAAAATAGGTACTCTCCAATATTCTTCATAGCGATAATCTTTAACTATTGAGTTTGTCGTAGATATAGCTCTAACTTGAACATAAATTTCCTCTACTTTCAAACTGTGATTCCCCGAACTTTTTTACGACTCGAAGCAAAGCTTCTTCCATGCATTTCACTCTCTGTCGCGTCAGAGAGATAGTTTTCGAGAAAAAGAGAGAGAGACGCTGTTGTTGAGACGTTGATATACAATGTCTAAAGCAGTAGCTACCTCTACTTTTACTTTATTCGACTCCAGCACTAACTTTGATAAGAAAATTCAAACAGGGATAAAAGCGCTAGCTTTTACATCAATTAATGCGTTAGCGCTTGATCTTTATCGTGGCATCTGCAAAGCTGACTAGAGGGAGAGAATGACCGTGAAAAAAATCACTTTGTTTGAGCAAAGCGAGTTAGGGATTTTTAGGGAGTGAACGAGTGGAAGGAAGGTACCCGACAGCTGTCGGGCTTGAAGCCGTCGCGAGCGCTTTTTGGTTTCGTTTTTTGCGAGTAAAAAAGGAAAGAGTGTATTCGAGTAAGTTTAAAAATCCAACAAACTAGACAAGACCTAAAAACCACATATTCTATAGATAATAAATTAAATACCGACTTACTGTACTTTTGTATAGACCTTCAAAGTGAAATGGGTATCGATCCCATCTTCCACCCCTTTAAACTGCAGGGTACCATCAACCTCTACGACCCATTCAAACAGATTCAAAGCCTCTATAAAACGGTAATACTCCTCAGGAGAAGCTATCTTGGCACGGACATCAATTACCTCTGTCTGAAATGCCTTACTTTGTTCACTGGTAATGCTGCGAAGTGTAAATGATGTGAAGTATTGACTTAAGTACGTTTCGAATCGTTCCTCATCGAAATGTTTATGCAGGGCAATATCGATATTTTTTTCTCTATCTTGAAGGTTTTGAAGTTCCGCATAGTGTCTATCAAACTCTTTTTCAGCAGTTACAAGATCCGCACTGCGCAGCTGCAGCTCTATGTTTAGTGCACGGTAGGCTTTGATCTTAGGCGTAAAGACAAAAAAGCCAAAGACAACGACCACACTCAAAAGTACAAAAAGAAGAACAACCGATCCAAAAGAGGCGAATTTACTCATCTTTTCACCTCCATTATTGAGATGTTGTTAAACCGATAACTGCCATTTTCCAATTTAGTAAAATTTGTTGAGCTACGAGAAAATAGAGACTCAAGGGAGAGTTGAAATGAGTTGTTAAAATGTTTTCTGCTGGTCGTAGTCCCTTTTAGTCGCAAGGTACTCTCACGCAACTCGGCTAATTCCAAAACCACACCATCAGGAACGAGGTCAAAGAAATTTTTGACATTCTCTTTTTTGAGTCTGTTTTTAGTGCTGATCTCTTCTCGCATTTTTTCCAAGACCTGCAGGCGTTTCACTTCTGAGAGAACCTGTTGCTGTTTGCTTTGTATCTTTAGCTTTTTACTTTTTGCACTCTCTAGCTCTTGCTCATATGTCGCAATAGTACTGTTTAAAAACAGGGCGCTTCCAAGCATAATGACTAAAAGAATTGCAAATGTAGACAGAAGCCATTTCAGCTCTGCGCCAAGAACTTTTTTCTGTCGAGGTGTTATAAAGCTGTGTTTCAACCTAGCTCCTTTTCACTTAACAAGATTAGTTCATGGGAGAGATCTATACTCTGTTTTTCAACTTCAACAAAAAGTGCCTCTTCAAGTCGATTTTCTAAACTTGTATCGAAGTTCAATCCATCTGCAATAAAGATCTTCTCAATAAACATCGTATCATCCACTTTAGCATCGTAAAAATCTTTGACTGTTGCTTGGATCTTCTCTATGTATCTCTCCAGGAGCTTTGTCCCATCGATCAATGAGAGCTCGTCATGCATCATGATCTGTTTGCCATAAAGCATCGTAGTGTTTTTAAAGACAGCGCTCAGTATAAAATCACTGGTGATAAGAAGATAGAGCCCATCACTCTCTTTCACTCTCTCCTGATAAAAACTGTACAGCAAAGAAAAGGGTGAGAACAGAAAGTCAAGTCCAACATTTTTATACATCTTTTGTCGCTCGAAGAGGTCATCTTTACTCATATAGACTCCCCATCTGTTCTCAACACATATTTTGTCGACACTGCTCAGATCTACCCCTTGTGCATCTCGGCAATCAGAGAGGAGACCTTGAGAGGCCTCTGTCTCTAAAAGAGCAATATAGGTCAATGAACTCTCTTGTTCAAGCTTTCTGACTATTTTTTCTAAAGCCGCACTGCCCGCAACGACCTGCCCATCATAACGTTTAATCAGCTTACCATTTTTGCGCAATTCACCATAGAGATGAACACCCTCAGCTGAGGGTATCAGCGTGATAAACAGTTTTGGTAAAAAAGATTCAAGAAATTTCATCATCATCCTGACATAAAGGGTGTGCTTTTAAATAGTTTTGCATCTTCACACTGCTGCCTAGCTTGGTGTAGATCTGCGTTGTTGACATAGAGGCGTGTCCCAAAAGTTCACTGACATCTGCAATACGTGCGTTGTTATTTAACAACGCGGTTGCGTACGAGTGCCGCAACTGATGCGGTGTTACTTTCAGTCCAACCCGTTTGAAACATTTAGTTACCAGATATCTTAAACTATTTTCACTTAATCGAGCCCCCTTGGCTTCAAAGAGAAACCGCCCAGGCCTTGTCTCGTCAATATATTTTCTCATCAAAGTATAACTCGAGGCCAACATCGGTATGTCACGCCCTTTTTGACCTTTACCCATAACACGGACCCATTCATTTGAGATCTCTTTTAACTCCAAAGAGGCCAGTTCAGAGATACGAAGTCCAAGGGTATAAAGCAAGGTGACAATTAGCTGTTCATTCAGTGGTGCATGAGAGAGGGCCTCTTTTATGTGCGCATCACTGATAGGTTTAGGTAGCGAAGCCGGTACTTTAATACTCTCATCCGCCTTGAGAGAGACCTTTTCACCTTGATTACTTAGATACTCGCAAAAACTTCGCATTGCAGAGATCTTTTTGGAGATGGTGGTTGGTTTAAGGTGGGCGATGTGGAGTCGAAATGGCATTAAGTTCAGCGTTGTATGTGCGCTATCTTCTTCAACCTCTAAAAAAGAGAAAGCCTCTTTGAGAGATTCATCATAACTTTTCAATGTCAGGTCAGAGTAGCCTCGGAACTTCTCCAGATAGACTAAAAAAGCTTTACGATACTCTTCAAGACTCTGTTTCATCACTAATAATCATGAAGAAGCAGTTTCTCTTTTATAAGCGCTCTTGCCTCTTCTCTCTCCATACCGGAGAGATCAAGAGGCTCTGAGGCGTAAAAATCCAACCGTGTAAAAGGTTTTGGAATAGTAAAACGGTCCCAACTGTTAAACTGCCAATACGATTTGGGTACACAAGAGAAGATTATGACCTTGGCCTTTGCCTTCTGTGCCATAATCACTACACCGTCAGCTACCTCATGGCGTGGTCCCTTTGGACCATCAGGTGTTATCCCGATATCACCGCCGTTTTTCAAGGTCTTTATTGCAGCGATCAAAACCTTTGCTGCATTGCGGGTGCTTGAACCGTGAATCGTGTTTAGCTTCAGATGGTGGATCGTCTTGGCGATGATCTGACCATCAAAATGATCACTGATCACCACATTGATGTTTGGTCTGTTACGCAGCTGATAATAGAGAAAAGGCTGGTAGATCAAGTCACCATGCCAAAAAGCGGTGATGAAGGGTTCTTCCGGAACAGTTGATGGGAGGTGGAACACCTTTTTACTGCTGAAATAGAAAAGGCGGATCAGGAGTGACCCGATAGGCGGAATCAAAAAAAGAGCCAGTGAACGAAGCAGACGCTTACGCAAGTAACTCTCCGCTCAGACTCATTCTTGCTGCAGCAGTGATCTTGACATCAAGGATCTGGCCTAACAGCTCTTCCGAACCTTTCACCTTGACCAAAAAGTTATTGCTGCTTCTGCCAGAAACATAGCCATCAGCACGCAGCTCTTCAAAATAGACTTCAAGGACTTTACCGACCTGTCTCTGCATTGTCTTGTCAACAATCGTGTCTTGGTATTCCTGAAGTCTGTGCAGACGATCAGATGCTATTTCGCCATCAACTACATTTTCAAATTCAGCGGCTTCTGTCAATGGACGAGGCGAGTATTTAAAACTGAACATCTGCTCAAACCCTACCTCTTTTGCCACCTTCATAGTCTCTTCAAAATCTGCATCACTCTCACCCGGAAAACCGACAATGATATCAGTACTTATACTGACATCAGGTGCCATCTCGCGCAATTTTGCTACACGGTTTAAAAACCACTCTCGGCTATAACCGCGCTTCATCTCTTTTAAGATCTCTGTCGAACCGCTCTGCAGCGGCACGTGCATCGACTTACAGATCTTTGGGTTTTGCGCAAACTCTTCAATAAACTCATCATCCATATGCAGCGGATGCGGTGAGGTAAAACGGATACGTTCAAGACCCTCTACTTCACTGATAAGACGGAGCAGTTCAGTAAAATTGATCTTCTCATACTCACCAGAAAAACGACGACCGTAATTGTTGACATTTTGACCCAGTAAAAAAATCTCTTTGGCCCCTGTCGCAACAGCTTTTTTAGCCTCTTTTACGATCAGGTCTGCCGGAATAGAGATCTCGTCACCACGTGTTTTTGGGACGATACAGAAGGTGCAGCTTTTGTCACAACCGATAGAGATGTTGATAAAGGCTTTAAAAGGAGAGGAACGGAAATCTTTAAAGGCAAAGTCAGACTCGTCATAGTTGATGTCGATCTCAACTGCTTTGTCTTTGTCTACCACCTCACTGATCTTGGAGACATTGCGTGCACCAAGCACAAAGTTGACATAAGGGGCACGTTTGATGATATCTTTACCGAGGTGAGATGCGGTACAACCGGCAACACCGATCTTAGCACCCTCTTTTTTCTTTTTATTGAAGACACCCAGTTCTGAAAAGAGTTTGTGAACAGGGCGTTCACGTACCGAACAGGTGTTGATAATAATGAGATCAGCCTCTTCCGAGTTCGTTGTGATCTCGTAAGGCTCTTTGGCGTTAAGTTCAGCGATCATATGTTCGCTGTCACGGACATTCATCTGACAGCCTAAGGTCTCTATAAACAGTTTTTTAGACATTAATCCAATTACACTTTATAAAATGTGTACTTCGTACATATACTCATTGTCCGCAAGGCCATAACGGACCTCACGCATGTAAAAGCTTTTACCATCATTTTCAAAATGATCTTGAAGAGCGAGAAGATCTTTATGTGAGTTATCACGATCGAAGTAAAGAATTACCGTTCCCTCTTTTTTAACCATCTCTTCAATTTTTTTAACATCTATCTTTTTTGCTTTTGACTTAACGTCTGTACGGGCGATTTTAAGCTCCATTACATTCCTTTGCTGCAGTTTATATTATTATCTGCATTATAACCCCCAAAGGGTTAATTTTTGCATAAATGGACCAGTCACTTTTTAATGATAGTAATAAATTTACCACATTTGCCTATTTTAGGGCAATAAATGTAATAAACACATCTCTTATCTTTTCTAAAGCCAGCAATTTTATTTTACATTTTTAAGAGAGTTAGCACCCATTTCAGTGTGCAATTAATCAGAGTAAAATCAATTTATGCTATAATTCTATCCTTCCTAGAAATGAATCACAAAACATCTTTTTTTGGAACAAATAGCTGAATACTAATGGAGATAATCATGGAAAATATATTAGATATTATTGATGCACTGGCACACGAAAAAGGACTAAGTCCTGAGAGTGTCAAAGTGGCACTGAAAAACGCTTTTATCAAAACGGCTCAACGTCTTATCAGTGAAGATTTCACCTTTGATGCAGAGATCGATGAAGAGACAAAGAGCATTCGTGTTTATCAGACTATTACGGTCGTAGCTGATGATGACGATGACCAACTCTACACGGAAGCGGGTGATGTAAACCAAGGTTTCATCTCTCTTACGCGCGCACGTGAAGAAGTTGATCCAGACGTTGATATCGGAGATGAATTTCAGATCGAACACGACATTGAAAGCCATGGTCGTACTGCGGCAATGACACTTTACCGTGAGATCGAATACCATGTTCAGCGCCTGGTTGAAGATGAACTTTATAACAAATACAAAGAGAAGATCGGTACGATCGTTAACGGCCGTGTAACACGTGTTGATGAGAAAAACACAACGTACATCGAAATGGACGAAGTGCGTGCTCTACTCCCAATGAAAAGCCGTATTAAAGGTGAAGTTTTTGTCGTTGGTGATGTTGTAAGAGCCGTCGTTCGCCGCGTAAACATCGACAAGATAAACGGTATTCAGATCGAACTTTCTCGTACCTCTCCAAAATTCCTAGAAGGTCTTTTAGCCCTTGAAGTACCTGAGATCGCTGATGAAGTCGTACTGATCGAAAAAGCAGCACGTATCCCAGGTGAACGTGCAAAGATCGCGCTTATCTCTATGCATCCGCAAGTTGACCCTGTTGGAGCAACTGTAGGTGTTAAAGGGGTACGTATCAACGCGGTTAGTGAAGAGCTGCTTGGCGAGAACATCGACTGTATCGAGTACACATCTGTACCGGAACTGTTTATTGCACGTGCTATGAGTCCGGCGATCATCAACGCCGTCACTATTGAAGGTGAGGCAGACAATGAGGAGAATCCACTAAAAGCGATCGTCACCCTGCCAGCTGACCAGAAGTCAAAAGCAATTGGTAAAAGCGGTATCAACATCCGTCTTGCCTCAATGCTGACAGGTTACACTATCGAGCTTGTCGAACAAGCTGGTAGTGAGGAAGGCTCCGCTAAAGCCGAAGAGAAGAAAGAGGACCTCTCTTCTCTTGAAGCACTGTTTGGTTAGGCCGACAGTTTAGTTTATATCTCCACTTTTCGTCATTCCGCCTTCGCGGGAATGACGAAAGTACTAGCTACTCGAATCTTCTAAAAACATTCTATATTCAAATAGTTAAGACTCTCTCTTCGCATACGGATTCAACTTCAACAGCAGCATATCCGCCAACATATTCCCAAGCAGTGTCAAAAATGCAGTAATGATCAAGATCCCCATAATCACCGGATAATCCCGGCTCAAAGCGCTCAGGTAAAAGAGCTGTCCCATCCCTTCAATACTAAAGATCGTCTCCAAGATAACACTACCGCCGATAAGACCCGGTAAAGAGAGTCCCAGCAAGGTCACAACAGGCGGAATAAGATTCCTCAAAATGTAACGACGTAAAAGTATGCTATCACTCAGTCCTCGAGAGCGGGCGAAGTAGTAGTAATCACTTTTTAGGATCTCTAAGGTCAGGGAACGGATGTAGACGATCATCGAACCTAGACTCACAAAGACCATAACACCGATCGGCAAGACAAGGTGCCATGCCATATCACTATAATAGGAAAACCCCTCTTTGGCTTCAACAGAGTGCAGTCCGGCAATTGGTAAAACTTCCAATTCAACACTTAAAAAAAGCATCAAAAGGAGCGCCAGGTAAAACGAAGGCATTGCAAAAGAGACTAAGGAGAGTTGACGGATGCCGTAGTCAAGCCATGAACCATGAGAGAGTGCTGCCTTGACACCCAAATAGATAGAGATCACAAAGACAAAAACCATAGAAAGAATATTTATCAGCAGTGTTATAGGCAGACGTTTGGCGATCTCGCTGCTTACATCGGCTCCCGTGACAAAAGAGATACCGAAATTGAGCTGTACCAGATTCATGACCCAGTCAATATACTGTCTATAAAGCGGTTTATCAAGTCCATAAACTGCTTTAAGCTGCGCTATCGCCTCTTCGGTCATGTTGGGGTTCAGCTCCCCTGCTCCAAAGAAGCTGTTGGGTGCAGCGTGAATAGCCAGAAAAGATATAAGGGATATCAGCAACAACATCAAGGTGATGTATCGCAGTTTATGAAAAATTGTCAGCATAGGATTCTTTTTATATTTAATGGCAAATTATATCTAGTTGTCTACTAATCAGGGTTCTAACACAAAATCTCTTCGTAAAAAAGAGCCTAATCCATAGATGAATAGCCAGAGTGCCGCCAGTGGAATGATAATGCTGTTAATAATGAAAACAGTGATCAAGCGGATAATGCTATCCATCGCGTCGTTAAATTTTTCAATAAATTGTTCGACACTTTTTTTGAGCTCAAGTTTATACTGTTCATATTGTTGCGAGACGTTAAATGCATCTAAAAAAGAGTATTCCTCTTCCATATGCTCTTGTTTGCTATGCACCTCTTCTATCATCACCTTCACCTCATCAGAGGTCTTAGAGACTTTATTAAATGATTGCTCATACTTAGGCTCCAGTACATGGGCGTAAACTGCCTCATTCATCATCACTAGCATCGGTACACTAAATCGTAAAACGGCTAAAACAACCACCACTTTAAAACTTGACTCTACACGCCAAGGCAGCTGCACCCTCGGTAACCACAGTTGCAGCAAAAAAAGCAGTGTCATGAGAGCAAATATCACTTTAAACAGTGTTGTCTTTCCGAGATGAAGCATGACATCTTGGACACCGATAGAGACAGAACTCATCAACATCACCCAAGAAAAACGTTCGACCATATCGTTGACAGGGTCTAAGAGTTGACCGGGGGCAAAGGTAGCACCAACCCCTGCAGGACTGACGTTGACTTCCGTACCTTGCACTACGGAGACCAGCCCATTGAGACCTCTGGCAACGGCAAAGGTAGTCAAAGAACGCACCAAGGCACTCTCAAGTTGCTCAGAGCTCTTAGTATCTAGACTCTCCGAAAGAGACAAGCCAACAAAAACAACAGATAAAATCGAGAAAACTATTTTTTTGATCATACACTATTGTAACAGAGCCGATCACTTTTTTACAAGTAGACAAATAGAAGAGAACCATGAAAGTGTTGAGGAGATCGAAGCAGAGGATCGTTATGTTATTGCAAAAGATATTATCTTGTTGGATGTCAGGGAGCCTGAGGAGTTTACATCAGGCCACATCGAGGCAGTAAGTTGTTTTTTACTCTTCTTCGTCTGAATCTGTCTCTTTCTTCATTGAGGCTTTTGCAATGATCTCAACATAACATTGACTCCAAGCAGCTTCATGCGCCTTGTCTAAAGCGGCAATGATCTCCGATACCGACAGACCCTCTGCTTCATCACTACTCTGTCCAAAACGACAATCAAAATCCCAAAAAATTGCATCTTCGGGTAGTTTTTTATTACGTTCACGTTTTAGATACTTACGAACTTCATTTTTAATAGCTTCTAGCAGACGGTCCGGGTTTTTGTTCTCTTGCTGTAGTTTAAATACTTTTTTCACTGTTTGCCTTCACGCAGATTTATTTATGCTAATTGTACAGAATTTTCACTGTTAACGTACACTTGCGAATGACTGTTATCTTTTTTGTATACATTTTTCACTGCTCTAGCTATAGCACAAAGCAGACCCGTAAATAGATGATCAAAGAATAGATCAACAGGTCTACAAAACAGTATCACTCTCGTTAGGAGATCTCTCTATTTTCCGCCACGTACACAACGAACAAAGAAATCATAAGAGTGACGATTATGTTCTGTGCTCCCACTCATAAAGTTGACATCCCATGCCCGATCAGCATCATCTGCATAAAGTGTAGACGACCAGTAACTGTCTGATGCTGTAAAATGGAAACCTCTCTGGATAGCAGGCTCGTAACGTGTAAGATCGAGGATACTTTGCAACTCCTCAACAGCAGGAAGACGCCAGTCATCATGTCCCGATAATGATAGATTTTTACAGTACGTGTTCGCCTCACCATAAAGCATCTCTCTACTTTCAACAACACTGTTGTCCTGCCACATCAATCCGCTTTGACTATCGAGCACGGTGTCGCCCTTTTTCACAAAATCAGCCATCAAAGCACTAAGCCCTAACATCATTAAAAAAACAATCTTCATCTATCACTTCCTTTTTTTATTACTCCGCTAGCCAAATACCCAAACATCACACAATCAAGAGATCTTCTTTAGCTAGTGGAGTAATAGAGCTATTCTTAGTATATCCTATTGTTCTTGACACTATATTTTAATCGCGACAACCCTTCACAGCGGCCTTCTACCAAGTCAAACTCACAGAGAGTAGCTTTTTCATGTTTTTTTCATTATAATTAACTATTATAGTTATCTATTTTTAAGAGGTTGAGTTATGGATAATAATCAAAATGACGATTTACATGAAGTAACCAGCGCTCTCAACGCAAGTGGCGAGCTCAACCAAGAGTTAAAAGTGCGTATGGAGTTAGCTCTTTTAGGCAGCAATGATGGTCTTTGGGATTGGAATATTCTTGACAACAGTGTCTACTTCTCTCCCAGATGGAAAGAGATGCTTGGGTTCAGTGACGATGAGCTGTCCAATGAACTCCCTAACTGGGCTGAGCGCCTTCACCCGGATGATGTTGATGAGACGTGGGCAGATGTCCATAAAAATGTCAATGGGGAGACCGAGTATTATGAAAACGTTCATCGCTTAAGACATAAACACGGCCACTGGGTCTGGATCCTCGACAGAGGAAAGACACAGTATGATGAAAACGGCAAAGCTGTTCGTATGCTTGGTACCCATACCGATATTACAGAAGAGAAAAAGATGCAGCTCAGGTATGCGCATCAAGCACAGATCATTGAGCAGGTGCATGATTCTGTTATATCAACTGACCTTGACGGCATGATTGTCAGCTGGAATAAGGGGTCTAAGACCCTTTTAGGCTATACGTCCAAAGAGATGCAGGGTCAACACATCAGGACGATCTATCTCGAAGATGATTATGAAGAGCTCGACCAAAACATTGCCTTCTTAAAACAGAATGGAAAATGCCGTACTGTTGTACGCCTTGTCCAGAAGTCCAAAGAGATCATCTATGCGGAGTTGTCACTATCGCTTCTAAAAGATGAAAAAGAGAAACCTATCGGTATGGTAGGCTATGCACATGACATCACAGAACGTAAAAAAGTGGAAGACGAACTGCTTGAGCAGCAGATCGTTTTACAGCACCAGGCCCATCACGATGCACTGACCGAACTGCCTAACCGTACGCTTTTTAATGACCGCTTGCAGCAGGCTGTCGAAAAAGCCAAGCGTAACAACAGTCTGTTTGCCCTCTTTTTTATTGATCTTGACCGCTTTAAACAGATCAATGACTCTTTGGGCCATTCTATCGGCGACAACCTGCTCAAGGTGGTGACCGAGCGTCTTAAAGCCACTATTCGCAGAGAAGACACCTTGGCACGTTTGGGCGGGGATGAGTTTACGATTATCATGGAAGATCTCTCAAAAGCGCAGGACGCATCCATACTCGCACAAAAAATTCTTGAGGTATTGCAAGACCCCATTGAGATCGATGCACACTCTCTCTACGTCTCAAGCAGTATCGGTATCAGCCTTTACCCTCAAGATGACACTGATGCCGGCAATCTTCTAAAGTATGCCGATGCTGCTATGTACAGAGCAAAAGAGGAGGGACGCAACAACTTTCAGTTCTATTCAGCCGAGATGACCGAACTGGCACTTGAACGGCTTTACATGACGACCAGCATGCGTCAGGCACTTAAGAACGAAGAGTTTGTGATCCACTACCAACCGCAGATAGATGCAGAGAGCAATACATTAATAGGTATGGAGGCCTTAGTCCGATGGCAACACCCCACTAAAGGGCTGCTGTCGCCTATCACTTTTCTTCCTCTCGCAGAAGAGACCGGAATGATCATTGAACTGGACCACTGGGTAATGCGAACAGGCATCAAACAGGTAGCTCAATGGTATAAAGAGGGTTTAAAACCCGGCGTCCTCTCTCTCAACCTCTCCATGAAACAGCTAGAGCATCATGACTTTATCCGACTGCTTCAAGAGAATATCGAGACCTACGGTTTTAAAACGGAGTGGCTGGAGCTGGAGGTCACTGAAGGACAGGTGATGCAAAAACCTGAAGCGGCAATTGCCAAGCTTGGGCAGATCAATGCTCTGGGCATCGGCATCTCCATTGATGATTTTGGAACAGGCTACTCCTCACTCTCCTCTTTGAAACGTCTGCCTATCAATACACTCAAAATCGATCGTTCATTTGTCATGGATCTACCTCAAGATGAAGAAGATGCCGCTATCGTTAGAGCGATCATTGCACTTGCCCGGAGCCTCAACCTCGACCTTATTGCCGAAGGCGTCGAGACCAGCGTCCAAAAAGAGTTTTTACTTGCAAACGATTGTAAAAATATTCAGGGGTACTATTACAGTCGGCCGATACCGGCAGAAGAGATCCATACCATGCTTACAAAAGAGACATACTAGTCCTTTTCTCTTTCGATCTGATCATATAGCTGTTCGAGCGTCTAATCCTGCTCGTTAAGAAGCGTCATATTGCGGTGAAGTAGTGGATGTACAAAACAGCTAACAACTATTGTCTAGTCATAAATTTTAATTATCTTATTACTCTCGCTGTGAAACAATAGTTTGTATATCACAAACAGGAGTAGGTCATGGATCTCTTTTCACCTATAAAAATTGGAAACTACCCTTTAAAAAATAGAATCTTTATGGCACCGATGACCCGGTGCAGAAGCATACAAGACAATGTTGCTAATGATATGATGGCTGCATATTATGCCCAAAGAGCCTCTGCCGGTCTGATCATTACCGAAGCTACTCAGATCTCTACTCTTGGCATAGGTTATCCGTGTACCCCGGGCATTCACACAGCTGAACAGGTGCAAGGATGGAAAAAAGTGACCAAGGCTGTGCATGAGAAAGGCGGTACGATCTTTTTACAACTTTGGCATGTTGGCCGCATCTCCCATCCGGCTTTCCATAACGGTGAGCTTCCTGTTGCCCCTTCAGCTATCAAACCCGCAGGTGAGACGTATACTTTTGAGGGTATGAAAGAGTTTGTAACACCAAGGGCATTTAAAACAGATGAGATACAAGATATTGTTCAAGAGTATGTAACGGGTGCTAAGAATGCCATAGAAGCAGGATTTGACGGAGTGGAGATCCACGGAGCGAATGGTTACCTTATAGACCAGTTTTTACGTGATGGTACCAATACCAGAGAAGATGCTTATGGTGGATCGATCGAAAACAGGTCAAGATTTCTTTTTGAGATAGTAAAAGAGATAGGTTCAGCGATCGGGTCAGATAAAACCGCTCTTAGACTCTCTCCAAGTGGGACCTTTAATGATATGAAAGACTCAAATCCTCAAGAGCATTTCACCTATATCTGTGAACAACTTAATGCGTTCAACCTTGCTTATCTTCATATTATAGATGCGCTTGAGGGTGACATAAAGCATGGCGCAAATGTTGTTGGACTAAGCATACTCAGAGAAGCCTACAAGGGAATTTTAGTTACAAATGGCGGTTATGATCAAGAGAGAGGAAATGCAGCTATTAAAAGCGGACAAGTGGACGCCGTCGCCTTTGGTGCGCTCTATTTGGCAAATCCTGATCTTCCTGAACGTTTTAAAGAACATGCAGCGTTGAACCAGCCTGATCCTGACAGCTTTTACACCCAAGATGAAAAAGGGTATTTAGATTATCCTGCTATGGCATAAGTTGCAGCACTATAATCACAGAACCGATTGATGAAAAAACCATCTCCTATTGCAATAAATCAATATATGTTGATATTATCATTTAAACCTGCTACAATACTCCATAAGGAGTTAGATATGGAAGTCTTTTTGAAAAGTGTTTCAGCACTAAATGATGAAACACGTGTACTTATCTTACGCTTTATTGATACCTATGGTGAGTCATGTGTTTGTGACCTGCAGGTATCTCTTGGTATGATCCAATCGCGGCTTTCGCGTCATCTCAAGATCTTAAAAGAGGCGGGCTTTTTGCGTGTAGAGCGTAAAGGGACGTGGGCCTATTACTCGATAAGAAGTCCCCTTGATCGTTTTCGAAGTGAAGCATTAGCAGAGATTCGATGTCTGCCCATAGAGCTTCCGGCACTGAAAAAACTATCAGAAACAGGAGAGTGTAAATTATGAGTCAAAAAAAGCAGGTACTGATTCTTTGTACCGGAAACAGCTGTCGTTCTATTATGGCAGAGGCCTTGATCAATGCAAAGCTTGGCGATTGTGTCGAAGCACAAAGCTCAGGTGTCAAAGCGAGCGGCAAAGTAAACCCTAACGCGCAAGCGCTCTTGGAATCCAAAGGTCAATGGAGAGATACGTACCACTCTAAAGTCATTGACACAGTTTTAGATACGGCGTATGATCTCATCGTCACGGTTTGTGACCATGCCAAAGAGACCTGTCCCGTGTTTCCCAAAGCGGTTAAGACGATTCATGTCGGTTTTGATGACCCAAGCGGTATGGCTGTTGAAGAGTACGAAAAGACATATGACCTTATTGAAAGAGAGCTCTTGCCTATTGTTGAAAAAGAACTTTGCGAATAACTAATGAAGAATAAAAATTGAAGGGAGTAGAAAATGTGGAAAGATAGTGTCGATTATCTTACCTATGATCTTTTACATTTAGAAGGTCATCTGGGTGAAGCGATCAACTTTTTTATCTACGACACAATAAAGATATGGTTTTTACTTCTAACTATTATCTTTGTTATCTCCTACCTAAGAACACACTTTAATACGGAGTATGTTCGTGCCCACCTGCAAGGAAAGTCACAACTTTACGGCAATGTTTTAGCGGCACTTTTTGGGGTTATAACACCTTTTTGCTCATGCAGTGCCATTCCGCTTTTCTTAGGCTTTATTCAAGCACGTATCCCTATTGGAGTGACCTTCTCATTTTTAATCAGTTCTCCGATGAACAATGAGATCGCTATTGCCCTCCTCTTTGGTCTGTTCGGCTGGAAAGTCACGGCAATTTACATCGGTTTTGGACTGCTTGTTGCCATCATAGGCGGTTTTATTATCGGTCGTCTTGATATGGAAAAATATGTCTTAATGGATGTTAAACCTATGGAGGGTGAGCTTGACGAAGTGAAGATCAAGCTTACAATGAAAGAACGTGCGAAAGAAGCCTATGTCTACACAAGAGACATCTTTAAAGAGATCTATCTTTATGTGGTTGTCGGGGTGGGGATCGGTGCCTTTATTCACGGGTACATTCCGGCTGACTTTATTGCGAAATATGCGGGTGCAGACAATCCATTTGCGGTACTAGTTGCGGTCATTATGGGGATTCCAATGTACTCCAATGCAGCGGGTGTCATGCCTTTGGTCGAAGTCTTAACAGGCAAGGGAATGCTACTGGGAACGGCACTAAGCTTTATGATGGCGGTAACAGCCCTTAGTCTGCCAGAGGCGATGATCCTTAAAAAGATAATTCATGTCAGGTTGATCGGGACGTTTTTTGGTATCGTAGGAGTAGGGATAATCGCTATCGGTTATCTCTTTAATTTCATTTTATAATAAGGAACAGATATGTTTAAAATCAACAACACAGCCAACGGTATCACTGCCACACTTTCAGGCTTTAAGATGGAAGATGTCAGTGCTAAAATAGAGGCATGCAAAGAGGGTTCATGTGAATGCGCTTGTGACCCGGAAGTGATGAAAAAAATTGAAAATATCGAAGTCTCCGGCAGTGACAATGAGACAAAGATCACTGTTTCAGGCGATATTGATGCAGCGACGATTGCACCGATGATGCAAGAGTGTCTTTTAAACAGTAAAAAGGAGCAACAGTGAAAATAGAAGTCTTAGGTACGGGATGTACCAAATGTATTACCTTGGAAAATGTTGTGAAACAGGCCATTGCAAAAAGCGGTAAATTTGTGCAGCTTGAAAAGGTCGATGACATCATGAAGATCATGGAGTATCAAGTCGTGAGTACGCCGGGTCTTGTGATCGACGGTAAGGTTGTCAGCACAGGTAAAGTGCTTAGTGTGGATGAAGTCCTAGCCTACATCAACGGTTAATTCATGCAAGAGACCATTCTCGCCCTGCTTGAGTCGCATTCGCTCTTAGCTTTTTTAGGTGCCTTTGGTGCCGGAAGCCTTACCGCAGTGGCACCCTGTTCACTGATCTCGGTTCCTCTGTTAGTAGGGAGTGCTGTGGCGATGAACAAAGATCTGGAAGGTCATAAACGTGTTGTCTACACCTATGCCTTTGCCACACTCTTTGCCTTAGGTGTGATGTTAAGCTTCTCTGTTTTGGGTTATATCGTCGCTAAGTTTGGCGGCTTTTTCTCTATTGCACCTATGTGGGCCTATGTGGTCGCTGCGCTTATGAGTCTCTTGATCGGTCTGTATGCCTGGGGCATTTTTGGCGAGGTCAACAAATCTTCCATTATGGTGCACCTTATAAAGTACCGTCTTGTGGGTGGGTTTCTCATCGGCATCATCTTTGGTCTTGTCAGTACACCCTGTGCTTCTGCCCCGTTGATCGCTATTGTCACGGTAGCCGCCAACAGCGGCTATGTCTATGCTTATGGTCTCATCTTGACCTTTGCCTTGGGCCATTCACTTCTGCTTTTAGCCGCAGGCGTTTCAGTCGGTTTTGCACAGAGCATTACCTCAAACAGCACCCTTGCCAAATTCTCGACCTATCTTAACAAGGGTTTTGCACTGATACTGATCGCTTTTGGTATCTATTTTGCCTATGAGGCTTATTTACAATTCTAAAAGAGAAGAGCGGGGGTCAACAGATTACGCAGATTTACGCGGATTATTATTGTCTTTACAGCATAAGCATCAATATAACTTGCACTTAATCTTCGTAATCTGTTGATAAAAAGCTCTTAAAAAGGAAATTCAAATGATACGTGTTAAAAAAGTATTTTTACTACTACTTCTGACATTTAGCTTTAACGCATTAGCTGACGAACCAATGCTCCATGAAACAGCTTTTAGCATTGTTCAAGAGAGTATGGGAAAAGGTAAGCCTAACTTTGTAGAAGTCGGTTCAGAGAGCTGCCACAGTTGCAAGATCATGGGGAAGCTGCTTTATAAAGTGGCGCAGAAGTACCCAAGCTATAACATCAACTTTGTGAACGTTAAAAAAGAGCGTCAAGCCGCTTACGACTTAAAAATCCAGATGATCCCGACACAGCTCATCTTTGACAAAGATGGCAAAGAGGTCTATCGTCATGTGGGTGCATTAGCCACAAATGACCTCTTAGAGCTGTTTAAGACCTACAAGTTTGATGAACAATAATGTTATTGTATGCTTTAAAAGGAATAGCTATGAAAACGAATGTTGCTTTACTTATCCTGCTATTTGGTTTGCTCTTTAGCGCTGCACTGCAGGCTCAGACCAAAGAGTCGACCTATGATGCCTACCTGACTGCCTTTACCTATGAAGAGCGTAAAGAGATGAAGATCAATAGTGTGGAACTGACGGTTATGCTCAAAGAGGGTACCGCACAGTTAGTGGACATACGTTTTAAAGAAGAGTTCGAAGCATGGCACATGGGAGCTGCGATCAACATACCTTTGAATGAACTTCCACAACGTCTCAATGAGTTAGATAAAAACAAATTGATCGTCACAGCATGCCCACACAAAGACCGGGCTATCATGGCACGCACCTTTTTAAAACTCAAAGGCTTCGATACCCGTTATCTGACGGATGGGCTCACCGGGCTCGCAGAGTACTGGAGAGGCGACAGTGCTAGAGAGTTTATAGAAGAACGGCACAAAGCTAATCTGAGCAAATAATGAGACAAAAATACAGATAGAATAAAATTGTCTGTATTGTTATTCTTGAAAGCAAAAGGTGCGACCGACACGATTCGAACGTGTGCCCGCCGGTAGAGTAACACACCGTTCAGAACTCAAGCAATAACGGTGGATGTTTCTGCTTACGACGCAACCAATTTATAAGCTGTAACAGCTTGGGCTGACTGACGATCTTGCGCTCGAGTTGGAACTTACCGGGGTAATCCATCAGCATCAATCCCATCAACATACTCAATAGACCCTGCCCCGGCAGCACAAGCATCGCAATGCCTGCCAGCAAAAGCACAAAGCCGGAGACATTTTTGAGGATCAGGATCATATAGCGCAGCACGGGGTGGAGCAGCATCCATTTCGGGTGCTCCCGTCGATCGTGCGAAAAGTAGTCGGAAGGGATCTGTGTTACAAGCCATGGCAGGAAGAAGATACTGGCGATAAAGACGATCAGTGAGCTCAAACCTATGCTTGCAAGCAGTATCTCGTGTTCAACCATCAATTGGCTCAAGGTATCAAGCATATTTGTTATCCTGTAATTTTTACTCAAAATTTTAGCCACTTCACAAATATATTCTCATTTTTTATGAAATAAGCAAGCCTATAAAATTGTAACACTTAGATATTAAAACCAAAGTTTTCATATTAAAAATGGGGATAGAAATGAAGCTACAGTACCTCGATCGCAGATACTGTTGTGCAGAGTGTTCTCTTATGCTTTATGAAATAACTTACGTTAGGTAGATCAAAATGGGTATGACAAATTACATATTTGTTTCATACTAAGAAAAATGTTTTTAAAAATTATAAGAATTAGAGGTGTGGGAAATAATCTTGATGTTTAATGGTGCGCCCGACACGATTCGAACGTGTGGCCGCCGGTACTTTAAGTCCGGATTAGCATTGTGAAAGCTATTTCAAGAACAAAAGAATAGATCAATTCGTAAAATGTGTAAAAGCGCCTTCTACACTCAAGACACTTGTGTAGCGCGTTAACGTCAGTCGCACATGCTTCGTCTCCAGATCACAGACGGCTATACGAAAGTTTGACCCCATAAACGGCTCGACAATACAGACGATCTTATCATCGACTTGCCGTGTTGCATGGATATTGCCTTGCAGGTTAGGGAAGAAATATTTTGGATAGCTCAGGGGTGTGATCTCAACGATCTCAACACTTTTTCTCTGATCAAGGCTCTCTGCAATAATGCTGGCATCTTCGTAGCTATCAAACTGAACACACCACTCATCAAATATTTTGTTAAAGTGATCCAGGTCTTCATCCAAAAAGCCGCCCGCTGGCGATTGTAAAGCAAAGATACTCATAAAACAGGCCTTAAAAGAAGTTCGGAAGATCAAAGTATAGTAGTGCAGTATTCACTGTGCTCAAGATCTTTCTCGAATTATATTACATGATCCTTTTAACTTATCACTTTGAGCAATAATTGAGTCAAAAATAAAAATTTCATTGCTGTGGGGATTAGGTTACTGTTATATGTAAAGGTTGTCGTACCTTGTTGTGCCAGTTGGTCATTGGTTACTGTTTCACCTGTCAGTTGGTTGACACTGTTGTAGGTAATAGGCCGGATCATTGCGAGCAGGTTTGCTGTAAAAGTAGTGAGTTGTCACCAGACCCTAAAATTTTTAATTTATAAAATTATTTCTTTTCTTTAGGTCCTAAAACCCATAATTCAACTTTTTCATTATCTCTAGAATCTGTACGTTTTGTTCTTCTTGATGAAGCTCTTACGTCTCTTCTTAGGTGCAATTCTTTTCTATAACGCTTATTCTTTTGCAGTTCTTCTATTATGGGATGAGTACTTTCTTCATCAACTACTTGAGCTAGATTTGAAAATATTAGAACTATTTTTCCATCAGGAGCAAGGTTCTTTTGTGCTTGCTCAAAAAATCTTGGAAATAGTTCCTCTTCATAATACATGGCTTTATCAATTCCCTCTTCCAATTTATGTTTTGCAAGTAACCAAGGAGGATTAAAAACAATAAGATCAGCTTTCACATCACAATTTTCAAACAGATCACCATGACTTAGTGTTATCTTATCTTCAAATCCTAATCGTTCACTTTCGAGCGAAACACCGATAATTGCATTTTTATTTGTGTCAGTTGCGAAGATGTTTTCAAAACCATTTTGGATTAATTGAAATGACAAAACACCACTTCCTACTCCCATTTCTATCGCGTTATTCTTTGCCCCTTCGTATTTCTTTAACCATTTGTCAAATAATATCAAATGATCAAATCGTGTTGGAAAATATGTTCCATAAAAGGGGTGAAGCGTTAAATTCAACATTTTAATTTCAATTCCCTTTTTATACCACTGCCATGAGCTATTCATTCCTTGAACGTCAGGAAAAGACACATAAAACTCTGATACGTCTGGGTATAACAATTCTAGCCAACCAATGTCAGGAGATTTTTTAACAAGGAGTTTATTATTTTTTACTTTCAGTAATAATCTATGTGAGGCTTCTCTAAATGCAGAACGAAAATCACGTTGTCCTTGAAAACTTTTGTCCTTATGTTTCAGTAAAAGGTTTCTTTTTAGTTCAGTTAAAACTTGTAAACCATTGCTATATAATTCTTCAACAAGAACATACTTTCCTGCAATCATCAGGGCAACAGTCTCCTCTGTATCCATTTTACGATTGAAGCTTATAGCTTCAATCTCTGTCGTTATAATATTTGGTCTATCTGGTTGGATAGATTGTAAGTCTTGATTCATGTAACTATGACCTTTGTCTTATTAAAAAGCTGTTTTACGTTAGTTTTGTAGGGTTCGTCAATCAGATCAGCACGCAGATAAGCAGTCCCAATCGCATTGGCTTATTGAAGAACATTTTGTTTTCTAAGGTTATGCTGAGAAGCGGCCATTGAAAATGTAAAGGCGAGAACAAAGGCCAGCATACCCAATAAACCACCCACCATTGGACTTGTGGAATTTGACCCTTCTCTATCATTACGAAAAGTAGTATATTTACTAATTTGATATCCAGCTTCAAATGAAAGTAATATAGATAGTGTCACCCCAATATAGACACCCCATGTCGGTAGGAAGTCGAATATTCCAGTTTCCATAGCTCTCTCTTTTCAGGCTTGTTTGCTAATTATTTATTGTTACTATCTTAGCACAATTTCAAAAAAGGCTCTATGGTATTGATATAAGAATTGACTGCTCTTAAATGAGTGTATTTGTCGTTGCTTCTTCTGGAGTTTGTTTCCAGAAAAATGTCATTATCTCTTGGACGTTTTAGTAAACTCACGTATATAGGTAAAGGTTGTCGTACCTTGTTGTGCCAGTTGGTCATTGGCAACACTCTCACTTGTCAGTTGGTTGACACTGTTGTAGGTAATAGGTGTGATCATTGCGAGCAGGTTTGCTGTAAAAGTAGTGAGTTGTCACCAGACCCTAAAATTCAAATTTCAATTTCATTTTTTTTTAGCCTAGACGTGCAGTTTTTAGCTATCACTCATACGGATTCATTATCCGCTGTAGAATATATATGAGTCGTTATACTCTTTTAGTAAATATTTGTATTATGAATAAACAATTTAACTTATTATTCATTTATATAAGTGGTAACTTGTAACATAATAAATCTATTAAGCTAGAATACATCAACTAGACAATTTAATTCAAAGGTATATCAAATGATAAAAGGATTTAAAAGAAAGAAGAATACTGAGCAAAAATCGAGTCAAAAATAAAAAAATTGCATTGGAAAAATGAAGAAAACAGCACCGCGATCGCAGATACTGTTTATAGAGTGTTCTCTTATACTTTATGAAATAACTTACGTTAGGTAGATCAAGGTCGGTATGACAAATAACATATTTGTTGAATACTAAGAAAAATGTTTTTTAAAAATTATAAGAATTAGATGTGTGGGAAATAATCTTGAAGTTTTAATGGTGCGCCCGACACGATTCGAACGTGTGACCGCTGGTACCGCAAACCAGTACTCTATCCAGCTGAGCTACGAGCGCACACCATCTCTGTTAAGAGGCCGAAATTATAGCAGTTTATTCTTAGAGGAAGCTAAGATTATATGAATTTCCTAAAATGCTCTTATAATGTCATGTGATCAAAAATAATAAGTGTCAAAAAGACGATGCCTAAGTAGCCATTGATCGTAAAAAAAGCACGGTCGATCTTGGTAAAATCTTTGCGTACAAGGTAGTGTTCATAAGAGAGCATCGCAGCACCCATCAGCACTGCCAACCAAGCAAAACCGCCTAAGTCCGCGCTCCAGACAAACATCGCCCAGAAGATGATGGTAACAACATGAAAGATCGTTGATATCAACATGGTCGCTTCAGCGCCATAGATCGAAGGAATAGAGTGCAGACCACGTTTAACATCAAAATCGATATCTTGAAGTGAATAGAGAAGATCAAAGCCGGCAACCCAGAACACAACGCCAAGACTAAGAAGAACTGTCCATTGTGGAACAGCGGCTTCTACCGCAATCGAGCCCGCAATCGGAGCGAGACCAAGAGAGAGACCGAGGACGATGTGTGCCCACGAACTAAAACGTTTAAAGTAAGAGTATGAACCTAGGACAAAAAGCATTGGGATACTCAAGTAAAATGCCAGATCATTGATCATGTAGGCAACCGCAACAAATATAATGGCATTGACAACGGTAAAGATAAAGATCGAGCTTGCGTCTAAACGTCCGTCAACACTGGGTCGGTTCTGCGTTCTTGGATTTTCCGCATCAAATGCTCTGTCAGCATAGCGGTTGAGTCCCATCGCAAAGTTTCGTGCACTGATCGCCGCCAAGACACCTAAAAAAAGAAGTCCAAAACCAAACCACCCTTTAGCAGAGACGATCATAGCTATAAAGATAAAAGGGAGAGAGAAGATGGAGTGTTGAAACATCACCAGCTCATTAAAATATTTAAGTCGTTGAACCATTCTTTGCAACTTTGATTTCCTTACTAATTATTATTCTTTTTTGTTCTGATATTCTAGCGTAAATTAAATTCCTGCTACGCCTATCATCTTAGTACATCAAGGCGTACTGCTATTGTCTTCATAATAACGAACACCCGTAGCAAAGTTTGACTGGCCTTTTACCGCCTCGTCTATACTAAACAAAAATTCCTCATTCAGAGCTATATTGTGAATACATTCAACATGCCCCGCATCTTCGACAATCCATATCGCTTTAGGCTCTTTCGCCTTTACAAACAGATCTGCCGAGTGTTTCTGTTCTATGATCTCATCTTTCAACCCCACCATAAAAAGAGGTAAGAGATATTTAGACATACACCATTTTATCAAAAAGCGTATAACTGTTATACTTCCAACATGAAACAGATCGCGATCATCGGTCCCACTGCCTCAGGTAAAAGTGACCTCGCCATTGAGATGGCGCTAAAACACAACGCATACATCCTCTCTATAGATTCACTCAGCATCTATAAAGAGATCGATATTGCCTCGGCCAAACCTTCTGCAGATGAGTTGGCACAGGTAAAACACCTTGGTGTCAATGCCATCTACCTTGACACCCATTTTAGCGTTGCGATATTTATCGAACTGTATAAAGAGTCCGTTGAAGAGGCAAAGAGAGATGGCAAGAACCTTATCATTGTGGGTGGCACAAGCTTCTACCTGAAAAGTCTGACCAGTGGTCTTTCTGAACTTCCAAGCTATTCTAAAACAACGACAGAACAAGTTGCCAAGATGCTTCTTGATCTGCCTACTGCCTATGATTATCTTGTTAATATTGATAGCTACTACATGCAAGCCATAGAGTCTACTGATGCCTATCGTATAGAGAAGATGCTGCTGCTTGTCATAGAGAGTGGGATGAGCCCGACAGCGTGGTTTAAAACACACCCTCCAGTGCCGATCATTGAGGAGTTGGACATCTTTAATATAGATGTGGAACGCGCCCTGCTTCGTGAACGCATTGTCAAACGTACTAACAAGATGGCAGACACTGGACTGATCGATGAAGTGGCGATGTTAGAACATAAATATGGCCGTGACCATAATGCCATGAAGGCGATTGGCATCATAGAGGTCTTAGAGTATCTTGATGGCAGCTGTTCAAAAGAGGAGATGATAGAGAACATCATCACCCACACGGCCCAACTGGCAAAACGACAGCAGACTTTTAACAGAACACAGTTTAAAGAGGCTGTTTCAGCAAAGCTGGATGCCCTGCCCGAACTGATCTCAGAACTGTTTTAGAGATACCATTAGTATCTTTGCTGTATTATACGGCTACAAAAAACAAGGAACATCTTTGGGCGAGACCATTGCAAATAACAAAAAAGCTTATCATGATTACAGTATCGAAGAGAAGTTTGAAGCCGGTATTGTCTTAAAAGGGAGCGAGATCAAAGCGATCCGCGCCGGTCGTGTTAACCTCAAGGACAGTTTTATTCGCATCGATGATGGTGAGGTTGTCCTCTTTAATGCACACATCGGCCTGCTCGAGACCACCCACCACTACTACCGCCATGAAGAGCGCGGTTCACGAAAACTTCTTCTGCATAAAAAAGAGATCATTAAACTTGAACGTGCTGTTCAGCGAGACGGCATGACCATCGTTCCGCTCATTATGTATTACAGCGATAAAAACATCGTCAAACTGCAGATCGGGATCGCAAAAGGTAAAAAGCTCCACGACAAACGCCAAGACCTCAAAGAGAAAGATATGAAGCGCGATGTCCAGCGCGCCATGAAAGAGTTCTAACAAGTAATACGTAAAAAGTTACGCTAGCGTAATCGCTTGAAAAAGTGTAATCCCAACAGCTGAGACTGCTAAAGCAATCGCTGCATAATCCGCCCCTTTAATCTTTTTATAGATACTCAAAAGTTCGGGATCGTTTAACTCTTCAAATTGGCGTGAACGAATATATTTGACGGCATCACGAAATGTGTCCTCGGTTAGTTGGATCTTCCATCGCGGTTTTCCCATCTGCAAATAGAGCTCATGATGTGCCGAGTTGAGACGGTTAAAAAAGGCTTGTGTGGCCAAGATCTGCACAACCATCGCAACAATAAATAGTAAGGCAGATAGTGTAAATAGTGTGTTTAACATTAATCCTCTATATTATATGAAAGTACAGCTGGCTCAGAGAAATGTGGCACCTCATCATAGGCGAAGACAGCATAATATTTACCGGTATCCTGATCACCGAAATTATCATAGGTGTAGTTGTCGCGTCCGCCATAAAGTTTTAGTCCGTCATACGGGGTTGATGGGACATGAAATGGGTTTTTGACCACAATTACCCCTTGAAAACCTTCATCGTCCGGGTTATTCCAATCGAGCCGGACCATCCCGTTTTCGATGCTGCTGCGAAGTTGCGTCGCCTTTTCAATCCCTTGACGTCGTTTTTTGATGTAGTTCAAGATCAATCGAGGACGCTGCTCACGTTTGGCATCGAGCCAGTTAACCGACTCTGTCTTTGCAAAAGCTTTAGCAGATGAGGCTTTGATGACAAAGACGATCTTCTCATTGGCTTGAATAGTGTCGACCATCTCTTTTATGGAGAGGCTGTCAAAGACAAAGCGCTGTGATCTGTCTTCACGCAGATCCGCCACACTCACCTCATAACCGACACGCTCAATCACTTCGCGAGATCGCATCTTCGCATAATCTTTTTCTTCGTCATTCATCTTGACCATCTCAATGTGATAGCGGATATTGGCATTCGCATTGATCGCTTTGGCATCAAGTTCAAGATAGGCCTCAGATACAACAGTATTTTGCATATCAAGGATCTGGGTCATGTCAAACGCAATACAGCCATAGATACGCTTGCCGTTTTTATCAAAACCGGCAAGCAGGCTCTGCTCTTTGACTGCGTTCTCGCTAATAGAGTATTCATGTTGTGAATAAAGCTCTAGTTTTGCCTCTTCAAGTGTATAGACGACTTCCAATTTTGGACGGAAGTTCAAACCACCGCTAAACGCGCCATAACCGATATCCCACTGCATCAACTGCGATGCCCTGTCTATCGGAAGCTTCGTAGGTCCCTCCATACGAAAAACTGCTTTACGGCGTTTAAGGGCATCTTGCAAAACAGTACGCTCTTGTTTGTTAAAACGGTAGGTTCGCCAGATCCCCTGCGAAAGTTGGGATGATTTTGTCGCCATACCGATATAACCGAGAACCTTCGCATTTTTGACCTCATCAAAACTGGCCAGATTATCAATAGTGCGTTCGTCCACCAAACCCACACGCCACTCGCCAAACTTCTCAACCTGCACGCCAACACGGTTCATCGGATAAAATGAGATCTGGGCACTCTTTATCACCGCATTTTCGGGAACACTCTCCAGCGAAAAGCTGCTCATGCCGTAACACTCCCCTTTGTTTTCAGAGATACCGACAAAAAGGGAGTTCTCACCAAAGTGTTCTCTGTTCTTAGCTGTCTTCTCACCCACATAACCGATCTCGCTTCTAAGTGGAAAAAGTATCTTTGAGAACATCGTTGTATCCGGGTCGGTACGGACACCGACAGACGGTGCAAATGGGGACTTGATATAACGAACCTTGCAGACAGCGCGAATAAAGTAGTGGTAATTTATTGCTGACTCCAGCTGCTTGTCAACAAAGGTGTGTGACGAGGTTGTACCGACACGATTGGAAGATTGGGTATAGCCCTTAGGGTTTTTAGAACGGTAGATCTCAAAATAGACACGCTCATCTTCCGAGTAGTCCCACTGCAGTTCCACCTCTCTGCTGCTAGATGATGTCACAATAAAGTTCTCAACACGCGGCAAGGCATTCTCTTTGGCATAATTCGGTACTTCTGAAAGCGCATAGGTCAACCCGGCAATATTCTCATTGATATGTTCAAGCATATTCTCTTGATAATCAGAGATGTTACGAGAGCCTACCTCAACCGTCAGAGCCAATGCGCCCTGAGAGTAGTAAAACTCACGTCCGCTTCCTGAGATAAGGTGGGTTGGCGGTTTACCCATATGCACCCCATACTCACGACCAGAGACTTTTCTGATCTCCTCTGCCATGTTGGCTGAAAGTGTGTTCAAGTCGGTTGCATCAATGGAATCTTCATGGATGAAGTTGTGTGCCGGGAAAAAGACATTTCCTTGAGAATGGTAGTCAAGGGCGATAGAGATGTTAGAATGATCAACAACAAAGTCTCTGAGTGCCGCTGTCTCTGGCTCTGAAAAAGGCTGGGGACCAGAGTAGACGTTAGACGAGGCATTTTTGCTGGGTGCGTAACCAATGGAGAAGTTACGGTTAAGGTCCACCCCGTAAGAGCCGTCCGCATTTTGACGGCGGTTTTTACGCCAAAAAGAGAAGTGGTTGCGTGAGTACTCAAAACCATCGGGGTTGGCACAAGGAACAATGTAAAAGGTGGAGCGCTCCAAAAGCTGATTGAGCTGTGGGTCAAAATCAATATGCTCTAAAAGATGACGCCCGTAACCGACTGCAAGTTCGATTCCGACCCACTCTCTGGCATGAATACTGCCGGTATAAAAAAGTGCCGGATTAGTGTCTGCATTTTCCATATCTTTTGAGATCGTGACAACGATCATGTCTCGCTCTTCCCAGGTCTTGCCGATAGTTGTTACTTTAAAAAGGTCCGGATGGGACTTTTCTGCCTCTCTGAAAAATTCGACACATTCTGGATAAGAGATATATTGTTGGCGCACGATGGTTCCTTGAAAATCATTAAGTTTATTAAATAAATATCTTGAGACCTCTCAATTATTTACTCAAAAAACCCAATATTGTCATCCCGTACTTGGTACAGGATGATAGAGAAGTGAAGTGTTAGGCTTATTTACCGGTAAAAGGAAGTTTCGCAAAAAGTTTTGACCAGATGCTAGACTGTTCTGGTGTGATACACTCAAGCTCTTCGAGCTCTTCAAAGCTCTCAACCTTTTCATCATCGATGAGCTGTTTGATCTCCAATGCTGTCTCCTCTTCCATCGAGTAGAGAGACATCAATTCTGTCAATGTCACATCTTTGAAGTTGATCTTTTCATCGCTTTGTGAACTTGAACGGCTCTCTTCACTTTTGGTAAAAGCTTCTTGTACCTCTGTAGGAAGTTTGTCTTCAGCCAATGGTTCAATAGAGTCAGGAATATCACTCTCAACCGACTCATCTGTAAGCTCCATGTCGAAGTTACCTTTGTCTGCCAGCCAGTAAGCACCGTCAGCAGACGGCTCATACTTGGCAAAGTAGAGGTGACGAAGCGTACGAAGCACAGAAGGGTCCATCTTGCCTAACTCTTCCCATGAGAAAAGAGGTACATGCGGCATTCTGAACTTTCCGCCGCTTAGGTCCCACATAATATATTGACAGATCCAGTCACGAATGTAAGGGAATGCCGCAAACGCCGTTGCACACTCTAAGATGTACGGTTCATTTGTGTTCTCATCGATAGCGATGTCACAAGCCCAGTACTCAGCCTTAGCTGCTTTAGAGGCTTTAACGGCCAACTCAAGCGCATTCATCGGTACGTTCTCATAGCTCATAGAACCACCCTGAGAGGTGTTGGTGATCCACTCACCCTCACCTGAGAAACGCCAAAATGCACAAACCGGCTTGTGACCGATCAGCATAACACGAAGGTCACCGCTGTACTTTAGAGGAATGGCATCTTGAGAATAGATAGGGTTGTACTTTTTCTCGTCTAAAAGTGCTTTAGCCTCTGCAAACGAATCTGCTTTATGCACAAAGTATCCGCCATAGTTAGACGGTCCGTATGAGCGTTTAATGATCTGAGGATATTTTGCTTTTTTAAGATATGCATACCCTTCGTCTTTATCATAGAAGATACCCGTTTTTGGCTGCTGAATGTCATGCTTTGTACAAAAAAGTGTTACATTCTCTTTTGACTTATTCGGGAACTGTGTCTCTAATGACGGAACAAAACGGACATGAGGAAGTGCATCAGCGATCTCTCTAAACGTCTCATAAGCTGTTGCCGGAATGTTTCCAACCAAGACATCGATGTTTTTACGACGTACCTCGTTGATAAAACGTGCCTTGTCATTTTTCCAGTGATACGTTACAACTTCGATCTTGTCCGGCCACCCTTTAAAGTTGCTTTTGTCAAAAAAGCGCAGGACATAATCCATGTAGAGTAAACCGACTGTTGGTAATTTTTTCGTTGCCATATAATTTCCTTATTTTTTTGTGATTCTGTCGATCATATTAACGATCAGATCGATCTTTCTGTCATTGAAGTCTAAGCCCATTGCCTCTTGTTCCGGTGTTGCAAAGGCCGGAATACCGTTAACTTCGAGTACAACATACTCTTCTCTCTCTTCATCATACAAGATATCCACACCGCCTATCTCCAGATTTAAGGCCTTTGTCGCACGTTTAGCCAGATCGATGATCTCATCATTGGCTTCACGCATGATGACACTGCCGCCTGAGGTGATGTTCGTACGCCAGTCACGCCCGTTAGCTCTGCGTCCGTAGCAAGCGACAAATTCACCGTCAACGATGTCCACACGAAAGTCTGAGTAGTCATTTTTAATAAAACGTTCTACATAGACATTACGGGCATCGCTTTTGTTGATAAACGGCATCAAGGTGTCAAGCATGGTCTGGTTCTCGATAAGAGCCATACCGTTCCCGCCCCAACCGTCGATCGGTTTATAGACCATTTTGTTGTTCCACTCCTGAAACTGCCTGTTCACACCGCTTAGGTCCTCTTTGTGGCAGAGATAAAAGTCAGATGTTTTCACACCGGCCTTTGCCAAGACCATGTTCGATTGAAACTTATCTTCAGCCAAAGCGAATGCTTTATAGTTGTTAAGCGTCGGGATGAACTCGCTAAGCATCTGGTACATATAGACCTGAGCAACCGTCTGTTCACCAGCATTGTAGGAGAAAAAAGCGTCCAGTTCAGTGACATTGACACCCTTACACATAAGGCCCTCTTTACACCCTTCGGCAAAACGCAGGTCCAGCCCTGTGATAGTGTTAATACCGCGATCGAGCAGTTTCAAGATCATCTTCTGTTCTATCTCGGGCCCACCACTGTTTTGGTACATCCATATACCAACCGTACGATCACATTCTATACTCGCCATAACTACCCCTTAAACCCAGAATTTTGTATAAAATAGCCTATCAGCTGCTTTGAAAGTGCAATACGCTCTTCAAAACTTTTTTTGTTTGCCCGTTCATGAACGGTATGGTCACCATCACCAAAGGGGCCAAGCCCATCAAGGGTGATAACACCGCAAGAGCTAACGATGTTAGCATCACTCACACCGCCACGCTCTTCTGTCGGCAGTTTCTGACCTGTAATACGTTCAATGTCATCCACAAAGTCAAAAGAGCTTTGTGAACTCATCATCACGTCACGTTGGATACCGCCACTCAAAATTGAACGTGTCCCCTCGACATACGAAGTCGAAACGATTGTATCGATGGCATTCAGAACGCGGTCACGTTCGTCTGTCGTTTTATAACGCAGTTCAAAAGTAAGGTGGGCATGTGGGGAGATGGTGTTTGCACCGATGCCCCCTTCCAACTTACCGACATTGACCGTTGTCCCTCTGCTAAGATCTGTCAAGGCGACCAGTTTTTGCAGTTTATGTGCCGCTTCCAGGTTGGCATCAACCCCATCTGCATAGAAGTTTCCTGCATGTTTAGCCACACCGGTGATGTCAAGGAAAAAGGTACCGACCCCTTTACGTCCGGTTACAACTTCGCCTCTCTCACCTGCAGCTTCATAAACTAAACAGTAGTCATATTCCGGTGCCAACTGTGCCGTGAGCAGTTTAGAGTCGTCACTTCCTGTCTCTTCGTCACTGACAAAAAGAATATCGACATTGCTGATCTCGACACCCTCCTCTTTAAGAAGACGAAGTGCTTCCAGGGCAACAATATTGCCCCCTTTCATGTCACAGACACCTGGACCATAGACCCACTCATCATCTTCACTAAATGACTCGAACTTGCCTTCGGGAAAGACAGTGTCTAAATGCCCAAGAAGAAGAAGCTTTTGCCCCTCTTTTTTTACTGAACGATAAAGTCTATGTTCACCGATAAGTTCACGTTTGTAAACAGTGAGTTCAAAACCAAGTACATCCAACCATTGATCGAATACCTTACCAACTTGGTCAACCCCATGTTTGTTTTTCGTAAACGAATTAATATCAATAACTTTTTTGAGGTCGAGAAGATAAGACACAGCAAACCTTAGTACTTTTTATTGGTGAATGGGCAGACGCGCAAATGCGTGCATTCATTTCACTTATTTATGTGATACACATGAAATAATTTTCAAATACTATTTTAGTAAAAATATATTACAAAGATGTAACAGAATAAGTAGATAATTATACTAAGAAAAGTTTAAAAAAAAGGAGGTGTTTAGAAGTTGGAAAAGAAAAGAGACAACTGCCATGAAGGCAGTTGAAAAGAGAACTACTTGCGTAGTTCTTTAATACGTGCTTTTTTACCTGCAAGATCACGAAGGTAGAAAAGTTTAGCACGACGTACGCGACCGCGACGAAGTACTTTGATCTCATTAATAGAGTCAGTGTAAACTGGGAAAATACGCTCGATGCCAACACCGTTAGCTCCGATTTTACGTACAATAATAGTTTGACCTGTACCTTGACCGCGTTTAGCAATACACACACCCTCGTAGCTCTGAACACGAGTTTTGTCGCCTTCTTTAATTGTTACAGCTAGACGTAGAGTATCACCGGCACGGAACTGAGGAATGTTTTTCGATGCAATTTGTGCAGCTTCGAAATTTTCAATGTACTTATTTCTCATAAGATGTCCTTTTTTTGTGCTTTATAAGCTGCTCAGGTCTGAAAAACGAGGTCTTCGCTTCAGACATGGCAAATTTTAGTGCGGCTATTTTACTGTGATTTCCCTTTATATATTCTGACGGAACCGCACGTCCCTCGTATAAAGGTGGTTTTGAAAACGATGGTGCTTCTAAAAGTGGCGTTTCGAAGCTCTCGATGTCGAGAGATTCGCTGTTGCCAAGGACACCATCGATGTTTCGAGCGATCGCATCACTCATCACCAACGATGGCAGTTCCCCACCTGTCAAAACATAATCACCAATGCTAAAGAGCTCATCCGCAAATGTCTCGATAACACGTTCGTCAATACCTTCGTAACGACCACTTACAAAGGCAATATGACCTTTTGATGCTAAACGTTTAGCATCGTTTTGCCGAAACGGCTTACCAACAGGAGTGGTAAAGATGATATGTACATCGCCCTGCTCTTTGAGTGCACTAAGTGCATCGAAGAGCGGTTGCGGCGTCATCACCATACCGGCCCCGCCACCTGTAGCCGTATCATCGACTTTTAGGTGTTTGTTGGTAGTAAAGTCACGCGGATTGACAAAATCGACCGCAAAGAGCTCTTTTTCCATAGCTCGCTTGAGGATCGAATCCTGAAAATATCCCTCTATCAAATTTTGAAAGAGTGTGACATAGGTAAAACGCAAATCGCTAACCTATGAGGATTGCAAGAGATCGATAGCGCCAGTCACGTTTATACGTTTGGCATCGATATCTGTACTAAGAACAAAAGGTGCCTGGTACGGAACCAAAAAGCTTTTGCTCTCTCCTGCATTTACAAGAGCGTCGTCGGTCTTGACACTCAAGTAGTCGGTTATAGCGATACGCTCAACCTCTTTCACAACACCAAGTTTCTGGTCCTCTTCATAGACTTCACAGCCTAAGATGTCGAACCAAAAGTGCTGTCCCTCTTCCAATTCACACTGTTCGCGTGTTGCGTCCATAGTTGTGAAAAGCTTGGCATTGGTCAGCTTCTTAGCACTCTCCATGCTCTCAAAACCTTGGATCATAATCGTTCCTCTGGCTTCGTTAACACTGTGGATAGTGAGTGCCTCTCCCTTTTGTGTGTAGAAGCTTGCGCCTGCTACAAACTGTTCAGGAAAGTCACTTTTGTCATGAAACTTCATATCGCCATATAGACCGACAGTGCGGCCTAAAGTGGCGATATGAAGCATGTCTTTAATTGATGGCTTCGACATTGATTCGGTAACTCTTACCGTCTTTAGCTTTACAGCCAGAGATAAGCGTTTTAATCGCACCAATCATCTTGCCCTCTTTACCGATGAGTTTACCTACATCGGCCTGGTTAGCATGTAAAACGATCTCGATCATGTCATCACCCTCATGTGCCTCTACCTGAATATCTTCAGGATAGGTAGCGATCATTTTGGCGAATTGTGCGACGAAATCAGTGACCATGACTATTTACCAGTGATTTTTTTAACGCGGCTACTCATTTGAGCACCAACGCTTAACCAGTAGTCAAGACGTTCATTGTCTACTACTAGTGTTTTCTCATCGTTCATTGGGTTGTAGTGACCGATAAGTTCGATCCAACCACCATCACGACGTTTACGAGAATCTGTTACCGCGATACGGTAGAAAGGTTGTTTTTTACGACCCATACGAGTTAGTCTGATAACTGTCATATTTGTTCCTAGTTTTAATATCACCCATTGCTGGTTACATCTATAGTCAAACAAAAAGAGGTTAAGGGGAAAGTTTATGAAGACAAAGTCAGAGGACTTTATAACGATAATTACTTTCCTCTAACCGTCATTTATGTAGACGTATACACGTAACCGGCACAAAAGGTTAAAATGAACATCTGCTTTAGAGACTCATTTTAAACTTCGTATGCGGTCACTTCACTTTCTTATCACAGAGGGATTTTTTAAGAAAATGTAAATCTGAAACGGAAGTATAGCTAAAGATTTGGAAATCTCCAAATCTTTAGCCGGGAATGGGTTCGCTTCGCTTTCAGTTCGGCTTCGCCTCAAACAAAAAGATAGGAAGAAATCTCACCTATTTACGAGTTCCGTTTGAATGAGTGAAACGAATGCCCCATTTACGCCACTTTAACGCGGAAAACCGCCGCCCTTCATCTGACCCATCATGGCTTGAAGGTCTTGCATCCCTTTTTTACCAGAGAACTTCTTCGCCATCTTCGCCGCATTTTTAAACTGCTTTAAAACACGGTTCACTTCCATCTGGCTCATACCACAACCTGTCGCAATACGCATTTTTCGGCTGTTGTTTAGCAGATCCGGGTCTTCACGCTCTTTTTTGGTCATTGAAGAGACCATTGCTTTCATCTGACGGATCTCTTTTGAGTTCTCCATGTCAAAGTCTTTAAGTGCTTTTGACATGTCACCCATACCCGGGATCATGCCCATGATAGACTTCATGGAACCCATCTTTTTCATCGACTCCATCTGCTCTAAAAAGTCATTAAAATTGAACTTCCCTTTTTTGATCTTTTTCGAGAGCTCTTTGGCTTTTTTCTCATCAATGACATTGGCCGTTCTCTCAGCCAGTCCTTCAATATCACCAAAGCCCATAAGGCGGTTGACAATGCGCTCAGGCAAGAAGATCTCAAGATCTTCCATCTTCTCACCGCTACCGATAAAACGAAGCGGTACTTCAACCTGAGAAGCGATACCTAGAGCAACACCGCCCTTAGAGTCACCGTCATATTTACTTAAGATAACCCCGTCGATACCGATCTGCTCTTTAAAGCTTGTCGCTGTACGCACGGCATCTTGACCTGTCATTGAGTCAGCAACATAGAAGATCTCAGAAGGATTTGCCGCGTCTTTAACCGCTTTTAGCTCACCCATCAACGCTTCATCGATCGCAAGACGACCCGCCGTATCGATCAATACAACATCGTAGAGGTTTGCCCGAGCTTGCGCAAGACCGGCTTTAACAACTTCTACAGGACTACCTGCTTCATCAGCAAAAAGATCCACTTCGATCTTCGCTGTAATCTGGCGTAACTGCTCTACTGCTGCAAGACGCTGAAGGTCAGCTGCAATGATCAGTACTTTTTTCTTCTTTTGCTCTTTCAGATAGGTCGCAAGTTTACCCGTCGTCGTTGTCTTACCGGAACCTTGAAGACCCGTCATTAGAATAACGGTCGGCGGATTTGGTGCGAAGACAAAACCCTGATTGCCTTTAACATCTAAAATAGCACTGAGGCTCTCGCGCATAGCATCCAGGAACTGGTCTTTACCGATCCCTGCTGATTTAGTCTTATGCTCAACTTCAGCAATTAGAGAACGTACAACACCATGGTATACGTCAGCTTTTAACAGTGACTTTTTGAGCTCGTCAAGGGCTTTTTTAAGCGCCTTCTCATCATCATGAAAACGGATCTTCTTAATTGCCGATGTAAACGAATCTGTCAATGTATCAAACACATTATCTCCTCTATGTTATATGCTCTGGACAGCTGTACTGCCAGAAAAAGTAGCGGATTATAGCCAAAACTTACTTTGGAGATGAAAACCGTAAAGGAAAAGCCAACTGCTTGGCTTTTATAGGTTTGAAAACAGAGTTGTTATGCGAAGCATCAACGGCGTAGACCATTAAGAAAAAGCCAACTGCTTGGCTTTTTTAACTTCGTAAACAAAGTCGATCTACGAAGTACCGACGCCGTAGACCTGAAAAAGAGAGCCCCTATGCTTTATTACCGCACTGGTAAACATAGGAATAAATCTAGATCACCTCTAAAAAAACCCTAGTAGAAACTGTATTGGAACCTTCTACAAGGATTAAACCTCAAGTCATCAATAGGCAGAAAACCTACTTTTTCAAATAAGCTTGAATCTCCGCTTTCACTCTCTCCAGCTCCGGCTGATACTGGTTCATCAAAGCCATAAGATCTTTTGCCTTTCCTTTAGAGATAGCAGCATGGATCTGCGCTGTGATACTAGAGAGTCTGAGCGCTCCAATGTTTGCAGCAACACCTTTTACATCCAAACATATCTGTTTTAGCTCTTGTAGATCATCCTTGACTAAAACACTGTTCATCTTTTGAGCCGAATCACTATATAGCGCAATAAACTCTCGTAAAATATCAGCATAAAGCTCTTCATCAAAACTTGCCATCTCAAAGCCATCACGAGCAGCCAAGGAGACGGTATTGATAAATGCTCTTGTTGGAAAGTACTGTCTGTTTTCACCAGCAAGATCATTTTTGCTCAGATAGTGATTAAAGAGCGTAAAAAGAGTGCTGGCCTGCACCGGCTTGGAAGTAAGCTGATCAGCGGCAGAACTTTCATCATCTCGTCTCTCTTTAGACATCACGATGATAGGAACGCCCTTGTAGCGGCTTAGATTACGGATCTTTTGCGAAAAACGCAGCGTGCTTTCACTGTCGATTTCACCACTTAAGAGGATAATGTCAAAAACCGGCATCTTCGCAAACATCCATAGACTCTCTTGCGCACTCTGGGCCAGAGTAAGGTTGACGCCCGATCTTCGCAGAAGGGTAAAGAGCATCTTTTGATTTACACGCTCATTGTCAATGATCAGAATGCGTCTGCCGTAGAACTCCTCAAATATATTCTTATTGTCCTCACCTTTCAACTGCGATTCGCCACTCTGCTCAGATGCCTTGCCCGTCTCACCTTTATCTTTTTTCTCTTCAAGGGCAATAATCGTGTTAAAGACATTCTCTATTGTTATCGGTTTGATCAAAAGATGATCAACTGCACCTATAGGAATTTGGTAGCCTACTGCATCTTTAGCATGTAACAGTGCAACAACATTGACCTTATGTGCTCGTTTAATGGCACGTATCTTCTCTACAATAGAGAGGGCAAACGCATTTTTATCTATGACAACAGTGTGAAATTCACTAATGATCTCCGGGTTTGATGCAAATTCGGAGGAGATAAGAAGCGTTACATCGTTTTTAAAATACTCATACATGTTTTGAATAGACTTTGCCAGCATCTTGTTCTCGTTGACGATCAATATCTTATGACCGGTCATACTGCGAGATGGCAATCGGTAAAGCCGGTTGTCATCAGGGTTCGCTTCAGCCAAAACAAGTTCAATATTAAATTCGTTTCTGCCCATTTCATCTTCACCTAACGCTATATCGCCCTGCATCATTCGAGAGAGTTCTCTGGCGATGTAAAATTCGATCTGCATACTCTCATCAAAGGCACTGTCTGAAAAAGGCACAAAAAGAGAGTCCATGCCGCCTGCATCCTCCTCCGACCTGCAACCTTGTACACGAAATTGCACTCTTAGGCTGTTCTCTTCTTTAATACTTTCAGCGTGCAGTATCACCTGCGTCTCTGACTGATGATGAATAATGTTTGAGAGAACATTAAATAGAAGCAGGCGGATATGGCGTTTATCACCTATGAGTTTTGGTGGCACCTTGGGGTCTATATCAAAAATCAGTTCGACCCTTGTACGCGCCGTCAGTGAGCGCAGACTCTTTGCCAAATCACCAAGCATGTCGTTAAGGGTAAAGGTACTCTCTTTAAGTTTTATCTTGCCAGACTTCATTTTTAAGAAATCAACAAAATCAGCACTCAACTCAACAAAATTTTGGGCTGCAGCCTGTGCTTTCTCTTCTTCTCTGAGAAGATAGTTTTCCAACTCCTGCTGCAATATTGTGTTACTTGAACCTGGCTCTATTTTGAGCACCTCCTGCTCACTGGCAGAGTGTTCCGGTTGCACGGTGATGTTTGCCTGCAGACTGGCCTTGTCCAGCTCTGCCTCTGCCAAAAGGAGCTTCAGCCGCTTTGCCTCACGAACACTCTCACGGGAGATGTTATAGAAATAGCCTGACAAAAATATAAACAGCGTTAAGACAAATGCGTAAATGAGTTCAACAGCACCTATCTGAAGATAATCTTCTAACATCTCGATCATCTGCGAAACCCCAAAATCTAGGCTTCTTTATTTCTCTTGGTAAAGCGACACAAGAAGATCAAAGACTTTTTGAACCGTCACAGGCTTAGTTATCTCACCATCAAGCAGCGCTTTCGTCTCTGCATCACTATGCTCAAAAACTTCGTTTTTATTGAGTGAAACCGCTTTAATGACTCTTTTTGACTTAATCGCTTCGAGTTTTGCATTCAGGTGTTTTGCAAAGTAGCGTTCTTGAATGAGCACGATATCATAGTCATCCAACATCTCCAAAGCTGAAAAAAGCTCTTTTGACGAAAGCAGATCCACATCATTTTTGAAATATTCAAACATTTTTTGTATCGCCAGTGCCGAGGCATTATGATCATCAACGATCAAAATTGAGTGACCTATCATCGTTTTAGACGGTAGACGATAGTGTCGCATCTCACTTGGGTTTGGCATGTAGAGTTTGAGATGAACCATAAAGGCACTGTCATTTTCACCCTCTGGCTCAAAAGTCACATCACCACTCATCAGCCCCGCATACTCTTTTGCCAAGTAAAGTTCAAGACCTGTTTGTGTTGTACCCTCTGCAAAAGGGGTAAAGATGTCGAGCTTATTTTCTTGATAATTGTCTTTGTCATACGAGATATAAAATTCCAGATGGAGAGCGCCGTCACCTAGGTTTAACCGCTTGATTTGAATTTCAATAAGATATGAGTTGCTTTTCAAAACCGTATTTTGAATAAGAAAAAACAAAATTTCTTCCATACGCTCTGCATCACCAATAAGCTGGGATGGAACATTGCCATCCATATCAAAGACGATCTCAAAATTACGATTGCTTTGAAGGGTGTGCACTTTTGTCATCACGGAATCCAAGGCGGTATTAATGTCAAAAGAGCCGGTTTTGACCTCCACTTTTCCCATTTTAAGTTCCAGGTATCGTCTGTAAAGAGGGGCAAAACTTTCTCTTTTTTCTTGAGGAACCCTACGTTCATTAAAGAGACTTTCCAAAGCTATGTCCACTGGATCTCTTGGCGCTGCATCTTCATCAGCTTCAGGCAGTGGAGATTTTTTCTTTTTTTTCGGTTTTGTCTCTTTCTCAACAGGAAGAGCTTGACGTCGCTCAGTTTTTGGTGACAGATTCCTCAATTGACGCAACACAAAAGGCATTACAATTAAGATCAAGATGACAACACCAATAATCTTCATAATAAAAAGATTCTCTTCTACCCGTCTCTCTTGCAAGGTTTGCTGGGCATATAGAGTAGATGATAAGAGTAAAGAATATAGTAAAAGAAAAAGCTTCATGGCTCACTTTCGGTATAAGAGCATCTCTAAAGAGCCTATGCGGATCTCCAAGGTGCCTTTGAATTTTAGTCACCAATCTTAACACACTCTTTTTTCAGGTAACTTAAGGAGAGCCCTAAAATCCTATAGAAGCTGTTTTTATCAGTAGTTTACGAAGAGTAGTGTGCAAAGATCTTTGGTTCATCTGCTATAAAGGTCTTGCCAAGCAGTTCGACTTTACGGGCATGCAGCATCACACGCTTAGCACGTCGTCCGCCATATTGTTCATCACCAACAATAGGGAAACCTATAGAACGTAGGTGACAGCGTATCTGGTGAGTACGCCCCTCACGAATAACCACTTTGACTTTCGAGTACTTGCCAACGACTTCTACCGGCGTAACAGTTGTGTGGGCAGATTTGCCTTTAGGCGAGATCTTAGAAAAAGCCTTGTTGTGGCGTTTCTCAGTTAAGATCGCTTTATCGATCTCAGTCTCATCGATAAACATCCCCTCAACCCACGCCGTATACTCTTTATAGACTTTATTGCGTTTAAACTCACTGATCGCTTTCAGGCGATACTCTTCATCTTTGACCAAGATCAATACCCCACTCGTCTCACGATCTAAACGGTGAAGCAGTTGTGCATCAGGGTATTGTCGCTCGACTTCATCCGTATTAAGAAAGGCAGGCTTATCTACCACCAAAAGATTGTTATCTTCGTAGATCACTTTAGCTGTTGCAATCTCTTGGACATTGAATGATGTTTTCACCGGAAGCTCGCCTCGTGCCACCGTCACCTTTCTGTTGGCAACATAGACCAATCCACGATCGATCAGAGTCTTTGCCTGTGAGTTGGAGATAGACTCTTGAAGTGCTAAAAGCTTATAAGCTTTTTCCACCTTCTCACTGCTCTTTGCCAGTCGTGAAGAGCCCTCTTGCATATGTTCACCACCGACAATGTCACTGCTCTTTTTGTTTGTTTTTTTAGGTCGCTTTTCATCGGCTTTAGCAAATGCCTTAGCTCTCACCTTTGCTTTTGACTCATCTTTTTTGTTTTTTGCACGCTGCTGGGAAGCAACTTTTTTCTTACTGTAATCCATAATCTACCTTTTTATATTCTCTCTGTAAATAGTTTTATTTGTTTAAATACCTAATTATACTCTCTAAATCGATCTTTTCATCGACATAGGATTTTTCCATACTCTGAGCCTTTTGCAAGGCATCTAAAATTTCACTCTTCTCAACCTCTTGCACATTATGAACATACTTGAAAAGTTCTTGCTGCATAAAGGCGTGTCTGCCCGTTATGATCTTACAGCCAAAATGTGCCGGTTCAAGTGGATTGTGCCCGCCCACGTCTTCTTTAAAGGCACCGCCTATAATTGCCACATCGCTGATAGCGTAGATGTTGTTGAGCTCACCCATGGCATCGACCAGGATGATATCCGCTTCAAAACCACTCACCTCACTCCATCTGCTCAAGGTAAGCTCATCACCTTTCATCTTTTCAAGAAGTGCATACACATTCTCGAACCGTTCTGGATGTCTTGGTACAACTACAAGTTTCGCATTATGCATTTTGACGTACTCTAGATACGCTTCGATTATAAGCGCTTCTTCCCCTTCATGTGTACTGGCTGCTACGATCACTTCATTCTGAGGTTTGACATACGTTTTAGGCGCCGCTATCTTTTGCGCCAACTTGATGTTGCCGACAACCTCTATATTAGTTGCGCCCAAGGCTTCAAAACGTTTTTTATCGGCTTCACTCTGACAGAAGATCTTATCGACTCGTCTGAACATCTTTGCATAGAGCCAGCGCAGTCTCATGTACTTTGGAAAACTGCGCTCTGTCATACGAGCATTCAGCAAGACGACCTTCGCCCCTTTTGCTCGGGCCACTGCAAAGAGCAGGTACCAAAACTCCGCCTCCAACACCACCAACATCTTGTGCTTTCTGATCCAAAAAGGCAGAAGGGACTCAAAAGGGAGGTAACGTACTTCCGCCTCATACTTTGATGCTTCAGCATGTCCTGTATGGGTGATCGTTGAGATAGAGACATCTCTCTCTTCCAACTTCTCCAACAGAGGATGCAGTGCTCTCGCTTCACCCAAAGAGCAGACATGGAACCAGATATCATCTTTGCTGAATCGTGAATTCTTTTTTAAGAAGAAACGCGCAGGAATCGACTCTCTATATTTTGCTTTAAACGATAAAAGAAGTAAAAAGGGTAGTGCTGCAAGATGAAGCAGTGCAGCTAGAGAGAAGTAAAGGAGTGTAAATGGTTTTATCATAACGACACTCCTAACAGCGAAGTGTGATTACGCTTCAGCTGCCTCTGTTGATGGCTCAATGTAAAGGATACGGCCACAGTGTGGACAGTTAGTGATCTCTTCACCTTTAATGACTTCAGCGTATACTTTGTCATTGATAACCATGTAACAACCCATACATGCTTGGTTTTTAACTTCAACAGCTGTTGTGTTTTTAGCCCAACGACGGATCTTTTGGTAAAACGAAAGACCTTTCTGGTTCATCTTAGAAACCAGTTTCTCTTTTGCTTCGAACACTGTTTGGCGTTTTGTGTTGATCGCTGCAAGTTTCGCGTCAACCTCCTCTTTAACAGAAGATAGATTCGCATCGATCTCTTCCATCTGCCCTTGAAGTTCAGTGATCTTATCTTGTTTGTTTTCGATCACTTTTTCTAAACGCTCTATCTCTTCGTTAGCAAAAGCAACCTGCTCTTTAGCGATCTCTTCTTCAAGTTGAAGTGACTTCATCTCACGTTCAGTTTTAACATCGCCGCTTTTTCTGCTGTTCTCTTCAAGTTTTGCAGATAGTTCAGCAATATGAAGCTCATTTTTCTGTTTTTTAACTTGCTCAGCCTTAGATGCTTCGTCAAGTGTCGCGATCTCAGAGCTTAAGTTCTCTTTTTTAGCCAATGCAGCTTCATACTTGATATTTGCTTCTTCGATCTGTGGTTCAAATGCATCGATCTCTTTGTCAATTTTAGACAGGTCGATCAGTTGTTCTAGGTGCTTGTTCAATCTTTTTCCTTAAAATAGCGCAGTTAATGTATATATCACACTGCAAAAAAGTGGTAAGAGTGCCCATCTTCAGGGCACTTCTCATCTACAAATAAGTAAATGGGTTTTTTGATGATGAAATTATAACCGTTAATCCTAAATTTTTCAAATCTTCAGCCAATATCTCGCCAAAAAAGCGTTCGCTTTCAAAGTGACCAATGTCGATCATGTTTAGTCCGATCACCTTTGCTTCCATCGCATCATGGTACTTAATATCTCCCGTCAAGAAAAGGTCAGCATTGATCTCACGTATCATCGAAGCACCTGACCCTGTACATAAGGCCACACGTTTGATCACTCTGTCATGCGCTACGACACTTTTGACATGTGTGAGGCCAAAGGCCTTTGCCACCTCAGCACTAAAATCTTCAAAACTCGTCTCTACGTCAAAATAGATCAGATACTCATCACTGTTGAGCACTGTTTTGCCTAAGACCTTCTCAGCCACGTAGGCATTAAGATGGGTCAGATCAAAATTGGTATGCATCGCGATGTTAGCGATCTTCTTTTCGATCATCTTTGCAAGCAGTTTACTAGGGTAGGTCGCGAAGTCCATCGACTTGATACCGCCAAAGATAAGAGGATGATGAGTGATGATGAGACTCCCCTCTTCCATGCTCTCTAAAAGCTCTTCATCTATGTCGATGCTCAAGATGACATTAGTGATCTCTTGATCGTAACTGCCAAGGATCAATCCAGAGTTGTCCCAAGAAGCCTGCATCTCAAAAGGAGAAAGTCCATTTAAAACATTATAGATCTCCTCTAATCTCATTGATAACTCCTTTTCTGCCGTTTCACCCGTACACGGACACCGCTGTGGGGTACAAGCGGATCAACATCTTTAAACTCAAAGAGTTTACTGTCTTCTAGAAGATCGCGCAGCTTTTTAAAGCCATAATTACGCGGGTCAAACTCCGGTGATTTGTTTAAAATGTTTTGTCCTACCGAACCAAGATGCGACCAGCCCGCTTCATCGGCTGTATCGTCAACGGCATGACGCAGTGTATTTAAAATACGAAGATCCGGTTTCTGTGTTTTTTGTACCGGTTTTCTCAGTTTTGGTTCGCTGGTATTATCACCCTTACGCAGTATCTCTGTGTAGATGAACTTGTCACAAGCGCTCATAAATGCCTTGGGTGTCTTCTTCTCTCCAAAACCATAAACTTTCAGACCTGCCTCACGAATACGACTTGCCAATCGTGTGAAGTCGCTGTCGCTGGAGATGATGCAAAAGCCATCCAATCTTTCACTATAGAGAAGATCCATCGCGTCAATGATCAGTGCTGAATCGGTTGCATTTTTTCCTGTAGTGTAGGCAAACTGCTGAACGGGGTTAATACCGTGTTCAAGCAAGGCGCTTTTCCACCCTTTCAAACGGGTGTCAGTCCAATCACCGTAGATCCGTTTAACACTTGCAACGCCATACTGGGCGATCTCGTCAAGCAGACCTTCAATAATGGCGGCCTGCGCATTGTCAGCATCGATCAAAACCGCTAAACGTGCTTGTCTATCACCCATTTAACTTCTCCAACTCCTCTTTAGCAGCCTCGAGTTCCGGTTCGATCGCTAAGGCTTTTTCATACATCATCTTCGCCTCTGCGATGCGCTTCATCTCGACTAAAAGATTGGCGTAGTTAAAGTAGGTCACCTCATAATCAGGGTCAAGTTCAATCGCACGTTTATAGTGCTCTTGAGCCTCATCCAGACGACCTAGTGTACGTAGTTGTGAGGCGATAGCCAAATGTGTCACATCCTCTTCTTGAAGAGAGAGTGAGTGGTTGTAGAGTTTCAACGCCTCTTCATTGTTGCCCATTGCACTCAGAACGAAGCCTAAACGGTTGGAAAGTTCAGGGATGCTGCTGTCATGATCATGCGCTTTTTGCAGCAACTCTCTGGCTTCAAGCAGACGCCCAGCATCGTACGCTTTGTCTGCTTCTTCAACCAAGGCGTCAATATCAATACGCTCTTCTATCGCTTCATACACGTCCTCGGTACCGTCTGAATCTTGCAAGCCTTGCATATGTTCATAGATCTTAAAAGCAAAAAAAGCGGATGCCGCCAACAAAATGATCTGCATTATAGTCATAGATATTCCTTTTGATCTAAAAGTATACAAAGGCAATGGTTAATAATGCTGTTTAGAGGCGGTTCTTGAGTGATTTAAAGGCGTGTTTTCGCCCTTTATGAAGTGTAAGGCATTCATATGTAGCATAGGTTTTGCAAAAATGTTTTAGCAGATCAAGTTGGTTCGCTGCATCTTGAATGGCACCAAAATGGTTCAAGATCTTCTTGCAGTTCTTAATCTCTTTTGCTACCGATTTCAAATCGCTTGCCTCTATAAACTCCAGTGAGTAACGGGCCTGTTTGCAGCGTATACGTATCTTGTGTATTTTTTAGCCGTGCTTTTACGCCCTACGATATTATTCTCAATGGAAAGAACCGCCATCTCAAGCCTTCACTCAAAAGCTAACAGCGTTTCTATCCCCCTAAAATAGCAACTAAACTCCATTATGTTATAATCAGGAAAACTAATATGTATAGAGCACTGTATGATCAACCTAAAAGACCCAAAATTTTATAATAATCGTGAACTTTCATGGCTGCAATTTAACACCCGTGTTTTAAAACAGGCACAAGATGAGACGCAGCCTCTGCTAGAACGTCTAAAATTTTTAGCTATTTACGGCACCAATCTTGATGAGTTTTATATGATCCGTGTTGCCGGGCTTAAAAAACTCTTCTCTGCCGGTGTCATGGTCTCTGGTGCTGATCGTCTTACCCCGCTTCAACAGCTGCGAGAGATCAGAAAGTACCTGCATCAAGAGCTTCAGGTAGTGGAGTATACCCTCACTGAGATCTTTAAGAAGCTTGAAAAAGAGGGAATCTCCGTCAAATCGTATAACGAGGTCAACCAACAACAAAGGTACCAACTCAACCGTTATTTTACAGAACAGATCTACCCGGTCATCGTTCCTATTGCAGTTGATGCGACCCACCCCTTTCCACACCTCAACAACCTCAGTTTTGGACTTATTGTAAAACTCCAAGATCTGGACAATGAATCGATCGAGAGAAATGGGATTGTCCGTATTCCTCGTGTTCTGCCTCGTTTTGTTGAGCTGGAAGATGGCTGTTATGTGCCTATAGAAAGTGTTGTTGCTGAGAATGTTGGTGAGCTTTTCCCAGGATACAAGCTACAAAACCATATTGCCTTCCGTGTGACACGTAATGCTGACATTACCATTGAAGAAGAGGAGGCTGATGACTTTATGGAGATCCTTGAAGAGGGACTTCGTCTTCGTAAAAAAGGGGAGTTGGTCCGTCTTGAACTTGGTCAAGAGACAAGCCCTGATCTTCTTAACTTTTTCAACCGTCACGCCAATGTCTTTAAAGATGATATCTACCGTTTTTCGAATATCTTAAACTTGGGCAGTCTCTGGCAAATAGTAGGCAATAAGAATTTTGCACACTTAACCGCAACACCGTTTAAGCCTCGCCTTTTACCGCCGTTTGACGTTACTGAGAACATCTTCAACATCATCGATAAACAAGATGCTTTGATGTATCACCCTTATGAGAGTTTCGAGCCGGTTGTCCAACTGATCCAGACGGCGGCCAAAGACCCTGATGTTGTCTCTATTAAGATGACTCTCTATCGTTCAGGTACCAATTCACCGATCGTTCAAGCACTAATGCAGGCAGCAGAGTCCGGAAAACAGGTCACAACGGTGGTTGAGCTTAAAGCCCGTTTTGATGAAGAGAACAACCTTATCTGGGCAAAAGCACTCGAAAATGCCGGTGCCCATGTTATCTACGGGATCCCTGGTTTTAAAGTCCATGCGAAAGCGACACTTATTACCCGTCGTGTTGATGGCAAACTCAAGCAGTATGCCCACCTTGCAACGGGTAACTACAATCCTCAAACTGCCAAGATCTATACCGATACCTCGTACATAACATGTAATGAAGAGATTACAAATGATCTAACGCGTTTTTTCCACTTTCTGACCGGGTTCAGCAAAAAAGGGAAGCTTAACAAGCTCTATATGTCGCCGACTCAGATCAAGCCTAAGATCCTCTCTATGATCCAAAACGAAGCCAAAAAAGGGAGTGAAGGCCACATCATTGCTAAGGTCAACTCTTTGGTTGATGAAGATGTCATTCGCGGACTTTATAAGGCCTCTCAAGCGGGTGTCAAGGTCGATCTTATTGTACGCGGTATCTGCTGTCTTAAACCGGGAATTGAAGGTGTCAGTGAAAACATCCGTGTTATCTCAGTCATCGGTAAATACCTTGAACATGCCCGTGTTTTTTACTTTAAACATGCCGCGCCGCAGCTCTACATCTCTAGTGCCGACTGGATGCCTCGTAATCTGGTCCGCCGTATTGAACTGTTAACAGGGATCGATGATCAAGATAGTGCTGAGAAACTTCTCAACATCCTTCAACTACAGGTCTCTGACAACGTACTTGCTCACGAACTGCAGAGTGATGGCTGCTACCACAAAGTCAAAAATGATAAGACCAAGATCATCAACAACCAAAAACTTTTTGAGAGCCATACAAACAAGGTCTATAAGGCGCTAAAAAAAGAGATGCCAAACTATGTTCAGAAATTGGCTACACGACTTTTAAAAGAGAGCTGATTCTTAATTTTAATGCTGGACTCCTGTCTCCACAGGAATGACAATAATGTCAGACTAAAAGGAAAACAATGATTTATAAATTCAAACAATGGACACCCAAACTCGACACCAATAGCTGGGTGGCACCCTCTGCAGATGTTGTAGGCAATGTCACCATGGGTGAAGAGTGTTCCATCTGGTTTGGCTGCGTGGTGCGTGGTGATGTACACTACATCACTATCGGTGATCGAACCAATATCCAAGATTTGAGCATGATTCACGTCACCCACTACAAAAAAGAGGATATGTCGGATGGCAACCCCACCATCATCGGTTCTGATGTCACTATCGGCCACCGGGTTATGATGCACGGCTGTACTATTGAAGATGCCTGCCTTGTCGGTATGAGTGCCACCATCTTGGATGGGGCAGTGATCGGCAGAGAGTCCATCGTCGGTGCCGGATCTTTAGTCACCAAAAACAAAGTCTTTCCACCTCGTTCACTCATCATGGGAAGTCCCGCAAAAGTTGTGCGTGAACTTAACGATGATGAAGTCAAAGAGCTTTATGCTTCTGCCAGTCGTTATGTTGCATTTAAAAATGACTATATAGAGATCTAAACAATGGATATCTTTTTACTTACGGACATCATTGGGATCATTGCTTTTAGTCTGAGTGGTTTTTTAGTGGGCGTACGCAATAGACTCGATCTTTTAGGTATCGTAATTGCTGCATCGCTTACTGCCTTGGGTGGGGGTATCTTACGTGACGCTCTGCTTCATCGTACCCCCTTTGCTTTCAGTGAATACTACCCTGCTACAACACTTGTTATCGTTATTCTCATTGCCTTTGCTTTTCAATCTTTACGTTCTGATAAGATCGAGCATAAATGGCTCTTTGTTGTCAGTGATACAGTCGGTTTAGTCGCTTTTAGTATTACAGGTGCCCTTTTAGCTATTAGTGCTGAGTACAATGTCTTTGGAATTATCATCTTAAGCTTCTTAACCGCTGTAGGTGGAGGGGTGACACGCGATATTATGATCAACAAAGTTCCTGCCGTACTGGTAAGTGACTTTTACGGTTCGATCGCGCTGATCGTTGCCCTGATGCTTGCAGGGTTACACTATTTGAACCTGATGTCTGATCTGGCAGTTATGGGCGTTGCCCTTACGACAGTACTGTTGCGTCTTGTCGCCTATAAAGAGCAGTGGCATCTACCGACAATGAGTAAAGAGTAATAGCGGTAAGCGGTAAGCGGTAAGCGGTAAGCGGTAAGCGGTAAGAAAGATGGCGAAGCTCATCTAAAAAAGTTCTTGAACGGGAAAAAGTTTCAGATTTGGTGTAGATTGTGCTGGAGGTGAACCCGAAGACGTACTAATGTACGTTGAGAGGTGAACTCCAGCGCAAGACAGCCAAGGGGCTGGGCCCTGCGCCGAAGCTGGAACTTTTAAGTGCGGTAGTCGGCGTTTATTTTGACATATTCGTTGCCTAGGTCACAGCCATAAGCTCTAAAACTGCCCCCGCCGATACCAAGATCAACATTAATGGTAAAAGCATCACGTTTCATGATCTCAGAAGCTCGAACTTCAACCTCGTCATTGAAAAGATTTTCACCCTGCTTAAACAGAAGAACATCTTCATAAGCGATAGTCAGCTTCTCTTCATCACAAGCAGCACCACTGGCACCTACCGACATCGCAATACGACCCCAGTTAGGATCTTCACCAAAGAGTGCTGTTTTGATAAGAAGTGAGTTAGAGAGGGTCTTAGCCACCTTCTCAGCTTCTGTGTTGCTGTAGGCTCCTGTGACGTGATAGGTAACGAGTTTAGTCGCTCCTTCGCCATCACGGACCATTTCTTTAGCTAAAAAGTCCATCACGATAAAAAGTGCCTCTTCAAAAGCATCATCATCATGGCAGACTGCACGTGCATTTGACATCAAAAAAACTGTGTCATTGGTTGATGTATCGCCATCAACGCTTGCTGCATTAAAAGTCTTGGCATTTACACGTTCTAAGATCTCTTGCATGGTGATGTAATTGATCTGCGCATCGGTAGTGATATAACAGAGCATCGTTGCCATGGCAGGATTGATCATCCCGGCACCCTTGGCCATGGCACCAATAGTAAAGACTTTGCCATCTTCGAGTTCAACATCGACTGCGATCTCTTTTGAGAAACGGTCTGTTGTCATGATCGCCTCTGCTGCTGCATGAGGATTTTTAACACTCAGGTCAAACTTCTTTGTCCCCTCAACAATTTTCTCTTTTGGAAGACGCACGCCGATCACACCTGTAGAGCTCATCAACGGGTTGATAAGGCCACTTTTCTCTTGTTTAACACGCTCCAAGATCTCTTCAAGGTCAGCCATGCCCGGCTTGCCTGTCATCGCATTGGCATTTTTAGAGTTGATCATCACAAAGTTGGTCTGTTTTACACCCTTTGCATGATGGATCGGTGCAGCCGCCATCTTGTTTGTTGTTAAGACAGAGGCTAAGGCACAGACTTGATCGCTGTAGACAAAGGCCATATCTTTTGCACCATTAGGTTTCAGTCCTGCAGAAATCCCGTCTGCGTAAAAGCCAAGAGGGGCACAAACACCTTCACTGTTACTCGTAATTTTATACATATTTTAGTTCCTCTGGTTTTTGACGTTTTTGGACGATACCCTTAGTAATATTAATCCCTTTTTGCGTTCCTATCACAAGCAATTTTGATTCACTTGTCACCAGGTTGTTCCCATCTGGCATCGGCACAAATTTTCCATCTTTTTTTGTCATACCTACAACCGCAACATTCGCGATCTGTCGAAGGTGTGTCTCTTTTAATTTACGCAGTACCATCCAGCTGTATTTGGGAACAAAGACCTCTTCCATATCCAGCGGTGTATCTGTCTGGTACAGAAACTCCTCTAACAGATTCTCCATGTCCGGACGTGCCGCCATAGCTGTAATACGTTGTGCTGTCAGCTTCGTTGCCGAGACAACGGTGTCTGCTCCAAGTTTTTTGAGTTTACTGACATCGCTCTCAGTCTCTGCCGCTGAGATGACGTTATACGGTTTTGGTATAAAGTGCTCTTTTTCAAAAAGACGGACCGAAGCGATAATCGCAATGTTGTCTGCAATAGAGTTCGAAAGCGTGATCAGACCATCTGCTGAACTCAAATGAGATTTCAACATAGCGTGTTCCGTATGCGGTTCATCTTGAATAAAATACGGGTATTTGTACTTCGCAGCGATCTCTTCGATGTCTTCTCGCGGATCGATCACAACAAAAGGGATATGGTTGGCACGCAGTTGCTGTGTCACCTCGATGGTGTAGTCGTTATGGTAACAGACGACAAAATGTTTTTTAAGCCGCGCGATTTTATACAACATACTGCGCTCCTTCAATGTATTTATAAGATGGCCACGATTCAGCTCCGTGACCATAATACCCACTGCCATCGAAAAGACAGCAAACCCCATGATAATAAGCGTGATCGTAAAGATCCGTCCCGCATTCGAAATCGGCGCGATCTCCCCAAAACCAACTGTTGTAAAGGTCACACCAGTCTGATAGATCGCATCCATAAGAGAAAAATCATCAATGATAATATAACCCATAGTTCCAATCAACATGGTAACAACAGTGAAGATTATAGGTAGACGAAATGAGTGAAGGTTAGAGTAAAAATCGGGTAAAATAGATGGGTCTGGTTTGGGAGATTCCTCCCAATGTAGAAAGTTTCGAATCCTGCTAATGAGGTTCAAAATATAACCTTATCGGTTACGAGTTTTTCTTAAGTGTTCGAAGCTCTTTTGCAGAAATTCTGATCTTTTTAGTAGTACCGTCTTCTAGTGTG
>JBATWM010000057.1:0-3204 GCA_049672605.1 Sulfurimonadaceae bacterium | reverse complement strand
CTTTTTGCATCTGGGTCCCCGCCTGTTCAAGCGGACGCTGTATGCCGTCATAGATCGACCCCAGCAAGCCCGGACCAAGCTCTGCGCTGAGCATCTCTGCTGTAAAGAGGACCCCTTCACCGAGTTTAAGCCCCTCTGTCTCTTCATAGACCTGGATCACGGCACCTTCTAGGTCGCGTTCGATCACTTCGCCTACCAGACCGCTGTCTCCGACATAGGCCACATCCTGAATACGGACATTTTCACCACTGAGACGCACTTTGACGATGGGACCCAAAATAGAGATTATGCTTGCCATTCGTTCTCCTCAAAATGCATATACTGCGTGATCTCATCGCCAAGCTCTTCGATGATACGCTCTACCGAATACTCGATGTAGAGGTTCCCGCTGGCAAAGACGACCTGCTCTTCTTCACACTCGCGCAGGTCAAACTGCTCTCTGTCTACCGACGCCATAAATGCTTTTGCCATCGTAAAGGTACCTGTTTCATAGTTGTGTGACACCCATGCGACAAAACATGCTGCCATAGCCGGAAATTCCTGTTGAAGCCGTGCTTTCAAAGCTTCTTTCAGCGCCGTTTTTCGTTCTTTCTTAAAAGCAGACCACTGTCTGTTCACCTCGTCTGCAACGGCTCTCTCTCCCTGCTGCTCTCGTGCGTAGAGTTCCTGCTTCCACTCCTTACGCGACAGCTCTCGCCATAGCTCTATCTCCCGCAAGGCCGCTTCCTCTTTTTGAAGCGCATACAGAGACGCATCATCCTCTGCTCTTTTTACTTTAGTTGCGATGCTTTTTTTGGTCTTTAACGCAAAACGTTCAAAGTCGGATACCGAGGATATTTGCAAGGTACTCCTTTAGACTTGTTTCATGGTGGGTACCGTCCATGGAGGGAATAAAGACAACTGCCGGAACCGCCTGCTTTTTGATGACGTCGCTAAAACGCTCGGCAAAAACAGAAAAGTAGCGGTCAGCAACTGCGATCACACCGATCTCACGGTCCTCAAGCAGCTGCTGCATCTTTTCAACGAAGATCTGTTCATCCTCGACAACAACCCCTTCAATGCCCGCAAGCGAAAAGCCAAGAGACTCCTCTTCATTGCCGACAACGACCAGTTTCATCCCACTCTACCCAGGATCATAATAGCAATGATCAGACCGTAGATCGCAATACCTTCGGCAAGGCCGAGAAAGATCAATGCCTTACCGGAGATCTCCGGTTTTTCACCGATGGCTCCCATGGCAGCTGCACCGACAAGGCCGACAGCGATACCCCCTGCAATCGTTGAGAGTCCCACGGCAAGTGCTGCAGCAAGATAAGCAGCTCCCTCATCTGAAATCGTTGTCTCAGATGCGGATACCGCAAGCGGTAAGAGCAGCAGAGAGGTCATAAGCAATCTTTTAATCTGCATTTTTTTCTCCTAAAATGTAAGGTCGGTATGGAAGGCCGCCGCCTTTAAAGAAACGTTTGAAAAACTCATAGTATTCCAACCGCAGTGTCTGGATCGTCACAACAACACCTTCCAACACAATGATAACACTATTTCCCACGATTATCGACAACCAGTAGAAAAAAGACTCCCCCTGACTTTCGCTGATGATCTCAGCAATGCTGAAGACCGCCATAAACAGAGCACCATGCGCGAGTGCGAAGGCACCAACGCGAAGAAAAGAGATGGTATTGGTGATCGTATCCATAAACTCCCGAACGAGATCGATGACGGCTTGCGCCTTCTCTCGCTTCTTTCGCAGCATCTGGATAAAGATGACCGTCAGCAGCACGCCAACAACCATCACTTCATAGGTAACATCCATCTGCTTGACAAGTGATTTGACAAAGATGCCGATGGTAAACCAGTAGACAAGAAGCCACAAGATGCTCCCCTCGCTGACAAACAACAGAGTTGGTTCCTTGCGTTTGATCGCTGTCACGATATGCAAGAAAAAGCTGAAGGTAATAATGGCGACACCGACACCGATACTAAAGGCAATCGTTGCCTCGATATTTTCGATAGGCGTAAAAAGCAGATGCGGCAGCAGGTCGTGCACACCAAAGATAGAACCGAATAAAAAGCCGAAAAAAGTCGAAGAGAGGCCGCTGAGATAATAGATCTGTCCAAAATCCGCATATTTCGGATAATATCTTTTCACTATCCACCCTATCAGAGCAAGGATCAGACCATGACCGACATCGCCAAACATGATCCCAAAAAGAAGCAGAAACGAGAGCGCGAACGGTATCACCGGGTTGATCTCGCCATACCTCGGATACGCAAAACTGCTGATGAGTTTTTCAAAAGGTTTAAAGGCCGGCGGCGTGTCCAGCATCACCGGCGCTTCGCCCTCAAAAGGCTCAAATGTCACGGTTGCATGCTCCAGACCGGTGACAAATTCTTTGGCATTTTTCTGCGGGATCCACCCCTCCAGTACCAGTTTGTCGTCGCTCTCTTGAAGTGCCGACTTGGCCTTTTCTAGCTCCGTCATAGCGTACAGGCGGTTCTCAATCTCCTGCAACTGTTCTCTGAATTTATCAGCCAAGATCATCTTGTCGTGCTGCAGCTGCTTTTGCGCCTCTTGATACGACCTGAATGCTTCGTCTGTAAGATACTCCGAATCGATCTCGACAGCCTTAAAGGTGCTAAGTGCCCTGCTTACTGCTCTCTCGTCCTCCTCTTCATAGAAAACCGCAACGACATTGGTCTGCTCAAACAGCGGTTGGTCGAGCAGCAGCAGCCCTTTTTGCTTCATGGAGATACGAAGCAGTTCTGTCGCCTCCATGGTGATCATCGCAACACACATCTTAATGTAGTTTAGGTTCTTTGAGATCTTTTCAGCATCGAGCACAGGCGCAAGCGCTGCCTTTGCAGCAACTGCTTTGTCAAAGCGTTCTGACTCCTGCTTGGCTTCTCTTAACCGAAGGTCTATCTCATCGACCTTCATTCCCATAGTCAGCAGACTGTTTTCTGTCTGATCGAGAAGGCTTTCCAGGTCTGAAATAGATGTTATTGCCTGCTTCTTCGGCGCAATGCCAAGCAGTGTCATATATTTTTGCGCCAATGATAACAGCGTGTTGACCCGGTTGACTTCCGCTTCACTTTTGAGACGGTGCTCTTTTTTATCAATATGGAGCAAGCCTTTTTTACCGATAGTCTCAAGTACAGCATCGCTGTATTGCGGCTCTATTACTATCTTTACGCGCAGCATCTTCT
>JBATWM010000056.1:0-6654 GCA_049672605.1 Sulfurimonadaceae bacterium | reverse complement strand
ACTGATAGGTCATCAACCTGTGCGTCTCAGCATTAAGATACTCCTCTACATTGTCATCTCTATAACTATCATCACTGTCAAACGTGAAAACATCAATGCTCAACTCACCCTTGTACCCAAGCTCTGTCTTCTCTAATGAACCGCTCAACCCTCTGTTGATACCCAGTATAGGATAGGTATTGAAAAACTGCTCTTTTTTAGCCTCATAATACACTTCCGATTTGCTTGTGTCCAGTGTAAAATCACTTGCACCCCGTGAAAGTTGTTTAAAATGTGCTTCGGGAAGTGCCGGAGGCGGTGTTGTACAGCCTGAAAACATCGTAAACAAGAACAATAAAAATAATGTCAATAAATGTCTTGCATATGTTGAGTGTATCATTTTAAATCGCCTTCACAAGATCTTCAAACATTGGCAATGATGTTTTTTGCCTCAATAAAAACAAGTATACTAATTTTTGCTTGTTTCCTTGGTAAAGAAATTAGAGCTGGATCCGTGTTATTTTGAAATGGTAAGCGGATCAGGTTAGTAATGGATGTGTATTTAGTCGGTGGGGTAATAAGAGTTGGACTGCACTTAAAGATCGTCTCTGCTGTTTCAATCAACTCTTTAAAATCATGTATAAATGTCATAGAAAACGGTAGTTCCTCCAAAAAACTGCTACTATTTGCATATGATTATGCAAGAAGAGAAGATGCCAAGAGGCGACTATACAGAAGAGAAATACAGAGTATTACAATCACAATTCGGCCACAAGGCGTTCAGACCCCTTCAAGAAGAGGCAGTTGATGCCATCTTGAGCGGCAAAGACCTCTTGATGATCCTGCCGACTGGCGGGGGAAAGTCACTCTCCTTCCAGCTGCCGACACTCTTGATGGACGGGACAACCGTTGTGATCTCGCCGCTGCTTGCCTTGATGCACGACCAGGTTCAGAGCCTTAAAGCCCAGGGTATGCGTGCTGAGATGCTCTCCTCGATGCAGAGTTCTGAAGAGAGCAGCGACATTGTCCGCCGTCTCTATGCGGGGGAGATCGACTTTCTCTACCTCTCGCCGGAGCGGCTCAACACCGACGGCATGCGAAACATTCTTTCGCAGATAAAACTGAACTATTTTGTCGTGGATGAGGCGCACTGTATCAGTGAGTGGGGGCATGAGTTTCGTGGTGACTATAGGGCTTTGTCGCAGTTAAAAGAGACCTATCCTCATGTTAATGTTGCCGCCTTTACCGCAACAGCGACCGAACATGTCCGTGACGACATCATCCGCAACCTTAGACTCGACAATGCGACGCTTCTGCAGGGACAGATCTTTAGAGAGAACCTCCAGATCACGGCGCGCCACCGCATCAAAGACGGCTATGACCAGCTGACGGACTTTTTGAACGACCACAAAGAGGAGAGCGGCATCGTCTACGCCTTCTCACGTAAAAGCGTGGAGGCGATCGCCGCACACTTGCAGAAAAAGGGGTACGCAGCAGCGGCCTACCATGCCGGTATGCCGAGTGAGCAGCGCAACAGTGTCTTTCACGACTTTGTCCACGATGAGGTGAAGATCATCGTTGCGACCATCGCCTTTGGGATGGGGATCGACAAAAGCAACATCCGTTTTGTGGTGCACATGTCCCTGCCGAAGACCCTGGAGAACTACTACCAGGAGATCGGCCGTGCCGGGCGTGACGGTGACCATGCCGATGTGGTCCTGCTCTTTAGTGCGGGCGACAGCATCCAGCAGAAACGTTTTGTCGAGATGAATGACGGTGATGAACAGTATAAGGCGCACCTCCTGCAAAAACTGGCCACCATACAGCGCTACGCCAGCAGCGAGAGCTGTCGCCACCAGCAGTTGGCGGCCTACTTCAATGACGACCTGGAAGCCTGCAGTGACAAGTGTGACAACTGTCTGGAACCCGACCATGACAAACGTGACATCTCCACCGAGGCGCAGATGCTGCTATCGACCGTCTACCGTACGGGACAGTCTTTTGGGAAGAACTATCTTATCGACATCCTTCGCGGCTCTCGCGAGCAGAAGATCCTCTCAAACGGGCATGATGCCTTGAGTGTTTACGGTGTCGGAGAGAAACTGAGCAAGAAGCAGTGGTTTGTCGTCATCGACCGTCTGCTGGAGGTTGAAGCGCTCAATGTGAACGAGCATCAGGGGCTGATGTTGAGTGAGAGAGGTCTGAAGATCTTAAAGGGTCATGAACCGCTGCTGATCCGGACTGAGCGTCTTGATGTCAAAGCCAAGACCGTGAAGAAGTCAGCCCCGGAGAGTTTTGACTATGATGTTGAGCTCTTTGACACACTGCGTACACTGCGTCATGAGATCGCGCAGGAGCAGGGTGTTCCGGCCTACATCGTCTTCGGCGACAAGACACTCAAAGAGATGGCCGCAAAAAAACCGCAGAGTAAAGATGAGATGCTGCAGGTCGGCGGTATAGGTGAAGTGAAGTTTGAGCGCTACGGGGAGCAGTTTTTAGTGTTGTTGCAGAGCCTCTAAAGAGTAGAGGCCCTTAAAAGGACTACTTAGCACCGCACTCTCCTGCACCGCCTCACCACTTCCCAGTAGCGGCAGAACTTCTCCCAGACGATTTGAACATTGGCGCCCAGAACCAGGTTGGATTTATCGGCGGCTCTGTTTTGATTAAACGCTTCCCATGCTCCTCTTTTATCAGCCCCACATTCCTCAGCAGTACGGCGATCAGGATAACACCCATCAAAATCGCGATCGATATAACTATTTTTTCATACATAGCCACTTCCATTTTTTTAAGATGTGCTTATTTCCATAATCCTGCAAGGAGTTTAAATGGGAGCTTAATGATTATATTTTGGGACATCTCACCAAATGTCCCTCTCTTACATTCATCATTCTATCGTTGTATGCTAATTGAAATTAAAAGCCACTAATACACTCTTTATGCTATCTATGCAAAAATGGATCAGACAAAGATGGAGGTGCCCTATGGAAATTAAAGCCAATTTGGTTGATATTGATCGGCGTGAGATATACCCTGTAAAGGTAGTGGTCGACAATCAAAAAATAAGGTCTGTCACAAAGATTGACGAGGTCTGTTCCACCTATATCCTCCCCGGTTTTATCGATGCCCACATCCATATAGAGAGCTCCATGCTGCCTCCAAGCGAGTTTGCCCGTCTGGCAGTGCGCCACGGCACGGTTGCCACCGTCTCCGATCCGCATGAGATCGCCAATGTTCTCGGGATAGAGGGTGTTGAGTATATGCTCGACAATGCCGAAGAGGTCAATTTCAAATTCTACTTCGGGGCATCTCCCTGTGTGCCGGCAACACCCTTTGAGACCAGCGGTGCGACACTGGGCGTTGAGGAGGTCAAAAGAGTGCTCCAAAAGCCGCAGATCAAATATCTCAGTGAAGTGATGAATTTTCCGGGTGTCATCAGTGGGGATGAGGAGCTGCTCTTAAAGATAAAAGCGGCTCACGATCTCGGAAAGCCGGTAGACGGTCACGCTCCCGGACTCCGCGGTGATGATCTTAAACGCTATATCGACGCGGGTATCACGACCGACCATGAAGCGTTTACGTATGAAGAGGGGCTCGAAAAGATCCAAAATGGTATGAAAATAGTGATACGCGAAGGCTCGGCTGCGAAGAACTTCAACGCATTGGCACCGCTGATCGATGACCATTATGCGATGCTGATGTTCTGCAGCGATGACCGCCACCCGAATGATCTCTACCGTGGACATATCAACCAGCTTGTCAGGCGTGCTCTGGCAAAAGGCAATGATCTCTTCAAGGTCCTGCAGATCGCCTGCATCAATCCGATCAGCCATTACAACCTGGATGTCGGGATGTTAAGAGAGGGGGAGAGTGCCGACTTCATCGAAGTGGATAACCTGGATGATTTCACTATTCTAAAAACAGTGATCAACGGTGAAGTGGTTGCCCTAAACGGAGAATCAAAGATAGGTTCGGTGCCGGTTTCAAAGGTCAACAACTTTCACGCAGGCTTAAAAAAACCGGAAGATTTCACCACGCCTGCCTGTAAAACGGTCGAAGTGATCCAGGCCGTTGACCATGAACTTATCACCCATGAAAAACTGGCAGATCTTCGCAATGAACCGACAGAGAGAGTGGGTGATCCTGAACACGACATCCTGAAAATAAGTGTCGTGAACCGTTATGAAGATGCTGCGCCGGCCGTCGCTTATGTCAATGGGTTCGGCTTGAAGAAAGGGGCGATCGCTTCGAGTGTTGCCCATGATTCGCACAATATTGTTGCCCTAGGGTGCAGCGATGAGGCGATTGCCAGAGCGGTCAACCTGCTCATCAGAGAGCAGGGCGGTATTTGTGCCGTTAGTGACAAAGAAGAGTGGGTTCTGCCCCTGGAAATTGCAGGGATCATGAGTGCCGAAGACGGTTTCAGTGTCGCCAGAGAGTATGAGAATATAGACCGTATTGTTAAAGAGACGTTGGGCTCGACGTTAAGCGCACCGTTTATGACCCTCTCATTTATGGCACTGCTGGTGATCCCGGAACTGAAACTCAGCGACAAAGGCCTTTTTGACGGACGGACATTTCATTTCATAAACGGGTGCAGAGTCAGATAAGGGACCTTTTTAAAGGTCAAGAGCACAAAAGAGATAGCATCATCAGAGCGGGGGCGCGGGAGCAGCTAAACGCTCGGCGAGCTGATTGTCGATCATAAAGATGCCGTTTCCGTCACCGACAAGTTTCAGCTTGGCGATAACCTCGTTGACCGCAGCCTCCTCTTCGATCTGCTCGTTGACAAACCATTGAAAAAAGCTGTAAGAGGCGTGGTCTCTCTCTTTGATGGCGATATCGCAGAGATCGTTAAAGGACTTTGTCATTGCCTGCTCGTGTGCCAGACTTTTTTCAAAACAGGACAAAAGCGATTTATAGTCGCTTGGTAAGGCTTTCATGCCAAGCAGTTCTACATGCCCGCCCTGGTCGAGCATGTAACGGTAGACCTTCATGGCGTGCATCTGCTCCTCTTCATGCTGAACCATAAACCAGTTCGCACTGCCTGGAAAACCGTTTTCACTGCACCATGCCGACATCCCAAGATAGAGGTAGGCCGAATAGAACTCTTTTTGGATCTGTCTGTTGAGCTTCTCCATCATCTTCTTACTGATCATCATCTTCTCCTTTTTTAGCTTTTATAGCTGCTCTCACAACTTGAGATCTTTTATCTCTTTAAGATCTGCGATCGATGCGACGGTCTCATCGGGGGTAATGCCCCGACTTAGATCACCGGGCGTGAATTTGCCGGTTCTGACCAACACCGCTTTGAGACCGGCCTCCTGGGCACCGAGGATGTCGCTTTCGATATCGTCGCCGATCATCAGCGTCTCTTCGGGCCTGACCTTCATCGCCTTGCAGGCAAGATGGTAGAAGTCACGGCTGGGCTTGCCGATGATCCGCGCCTCTTTGCCGCTTGCATACTCCAGTGCCGCCACAAATCCGCCCGCATCCATACTGAGTCTGTCGCCACTCTCTTTGAAGTAGCGGTTTTTTGCCGCCGCCAGAAGCTCGCCCCCATCCATCAGTACCCGAAAGGCGCTGTTCATATGCTCGAAGCTGAAGTTCTGCTGTGCATCGCCGACGACGACAAAGCGGCATGGCGTTTGGGGAAGGTCATCAAAATAGGCGGCAGCATCATCGGTCAGGAGGTAGTAGGCACCGCAATTGTATTCTTGCAGCAGTGACTTTGTCACATCGAGGGCAGTGATGAGTTCTGAGGCATCGATATCAAACCCCATCTTCTGAAGTTTGCTAACGACCTGTGCAGAGCTCTTCTGCGTTGTGTTGGTCAGAAAGCGGATGGGGTAAGAGTGTTTGATCCGTGAGACCGCTTCGACAGCACCCTCTATGGGCGTATCGCCGACATACAGAACACCGCCGATGTCACAGAGCACGGCTTTGATAGAAGAACTATTCATAAGAGAGGCCTCCTTTGTCAGGGGTAACACCTATTAGAAAAAAGAATAGCACAAGCCTGGATTGAGGAAGATATTTTTCCAATCTACTTTATCTGCTTAAACATTGTTAAAGGGTGAAGGGTATCTTTTTCGTGTTTATGTTTATCTCTATCGCGGTGTTTTTGCTGTTTGGCGGTATAGGGGAGGTGAAGTTTGAGCGTTAGGGGGAGAAGTTTCTGGAGTTGCTGCAGAGCCTCTGAACAGCAGAGGCCCTTGTAAGCGCTACTTAGAGCCGCACTTCATGTTCCCTTTTGCGTCGACCGGACAGTCACACGGCAGGCTAGGGTCTTTTTTAGCCGCACAGTCCGGGTTGGGACAATCTTTACATTTAGTGCACCCTTTAGCGTCCATATCTTTTGACATAGAGCTGCCGCATTTACCGGCGCCGCATTTCATATCGGCCGCACTGAGTGTTGTAAAGCCGACCATTAGCAGGGCAGCGAAGAGGATTGTAGAGAGGTGTTTTAACATGAGTTTTCCTTGAGGGTTCTCAGAGAGGCCCTTTGATAATTTGTGGTTATTATACACTTTTTCTCTGTCAGTTACGTAGGAATATTACGGGTTATTTTATGGGAAGAGTAGAGGGGTTGAGAGAAGAGGTAAAAAGAGGCTGTGCCGCTCAAACCCCTAAGGGTTCATGAGGCGCTAGAAGAGGTAACGGATACCCACTGTT
>JBATWM010000055.1:0-58528 GCA_049672605.1 Sulfurimonadaceae bacterium | reverse complement strand
CCTTCCCAAGTCGCCCACTGGGTGTCGGTGTCGATGTTCATCTTGATAACACCATAGCCAAGAGCCTCTTCGATCTCTGATTGAGCAGAACCTGAACCACCGTGGAACACAAAGTTTACAGGCTTGGCATTGTTTGTGTTGAATTTTTCAGCGATATATTTTTGAGAGTTGTCGAGGATGCTTGGTGTCAGTACAACGTTACCTGGCTTGTAGACACCGTGAACATTGCCAAACGAAGCAGCAACAGTAAAACGGTCAGACACCTTAGAAAGCTCTTCGTATGCGTATGCGACCTCTTCAGGTTGTGTGTAAAGCAGAGCATTGTCAATCTCTGTGTTATCTACACCATCCTCTTCACCGCCGGTGACACCCAGCTCGATCTCGATCGTCATACCGATCTTGTCCATACGTTTTAGGTACTCAACACAGGTCGCGATGTTCTCTTCGATAGGCTCTTCCGAAAGGTCAAGCATATGTGAACTGAAAAGCGGTTTACCGTGTGTTTTGTAAAACTCTTCACCGGCATCAAGCAGTGCATCGATCCATGGTAACAGTTTACGAGCGGCATGGTCTGTGTGTAAGATAACAGGGATCCCATAGAGCTCTGCCATCATATGCACATGCATAGCACCGGAGATCGTACCGGCGATAGCCGCTTTTTCATCAGCGTTGCTAAGACCTTTACCCGCGTAGTAGTAACCCCCACCGTTTGAAAACTGGACAATGACAGGAGAGTTGACATTTTTTGCAGCTTCCAAGACACCGTTGATAGAGTCTGTACTTACAACATTAACGGCTGGCAGTGCAAAGCCTTGCTCTTTTGCAGCAGCAAAAACTTTTTGAACATCATCACCGCTCAATACGCCCGGTTTAACCAATTCTAAAATACCCTGTGCCATAGATATAACCTCACTTATTTAATGGCGCAATTATAACAGAGAGATGCTTTTATTAGACTCTTTTTGGTAAGATGGTTTTTACTAAATAAGGAGCTTTGATGGGATTGGATCTTTCAGACATTTTAGTCATCGGCATCTCTTCACGGGCACTTTTTGACCTAGAGGATTCAAATGATCTTTTTATGAAAGAGGGGTTAGATGCGTATCGTGCCCACCAATTTGAAAATGAGAAAGAGATCCTTGCAAAGGGAACAGCTTTCGCCATAGTCAAGGCGCTTTTGCATCTTAATAAAATCAGCGGTAAAAAGTTGGTCGAGGTGATCGTTATGTCACGTAACTCACCTGACACCGGGTTACGGGTCTTTAACACTATCAGTCACTACGGGCTTGACATTTCGAGAGCGGCATTCAGTGGGGGAACACCACTCTCGCCTTATCTAAAAGCCTTTGATGTTGATCTGTTCCTTTCAAAGTCAGATGAAGATGTTCAGGCTGCAGTGGATTCAGGTGTTGCTGCAGCCTCTCTTTATGCTCCGCCAATAGGACAAAATATAGAGACAGATAAAATTCGTATCGCTTTTGATGCGGATGCGGTCATCTTTTCAGAAGAGAGTGAACATATCTATAAAACGGAGGGGCTGGAGGCATTTTTAGCGCATGAAAAAGCCAATGTCAATACACCGATGAAAGAGGGCCCCTTTGCCAAACTCCTGATGACACTCTCTTTCTTGCAACAGCACTTTCCTAAAGATGAGTCCCCGGTACGTATTGCCATCGTAACAGCACGAAATTCTCCGGCACATGAAAGGGTTATTCAGACCTTACGAACATGGGGCGTTACCGTTGATGAAGCATTTTTCCTTGGTGGATTGAGTAAAGATGAGGTGCTCTCTGCTTTTAACGCCCATATCTTTTTTGATGATCAAGACCTTCATCTGCAAAGTGCCTCTAAAAAAGTGCCATCAGCGAAGGTGCCTTACAAAAGTGGTTCACCGCTTAATAATAAGTGATGAGGCCATGTTATAAATAGACCCAAACCTGAAGCTGACAATTAAGATATATGCACCGTAAGCCAAAGAGCGTTTTCTGAGGTCGATAAGACTCTATGGAGTTGATGAGCGGGTATAAAAAGGGTGTCTCCCGCTTTTAATCTCTTCTCCTCATCATCAAGCAACAGCAAGGCAGCACCTGCCACAAGTATTAACCACTCATCTTCATCTTGATCGTACCATGAGCCATCACTTAGCCTGTTGGAGACAATACCGTTAATAGTCACATTTTTGTGTTGTAACAACTCTGTTATGGTTTCCTCACCTTCAAGAGGTGTTGAAATATTAAATAAATTCATATTATTGACCTTTGTCAAGAGGTTGGAATAGACTATTTTACTATAATCTTAATCATAATAAAGTATATATAGACAAGGAAAAAAATATGGCAAATATTAAAGAATATATGACTAAAGACCACCGTCATTGTGATGACACTTTCGCAGCGATGGAGCAAAAAGCGAACAGTGAAGGTCTGGCAGCGGCTAAAGAGCTCTACTCCCAGATGGCTGAAGAGATAGAACACCACTTTCAGATGGAAGAGCGTGTGATATTTCCTGCCTTTGAAGAGAAGACGGGCATGACGCAGGGCCCGACGCAGATGATGCGTATGGAACATACTCAAATGCGTTCACTGATCGAAGAGATCGGAGAAGCCATTGCCAGTGATAACAAAGAGCGTTTTTTCGGTCTGACTGAGACGATGATGATCATGGTACAGCAGCACAACATGAAAGAGGAGCAGATGCTCTACACAATGGTACAACAGCATCTTTCAGCTGACGCAGAGCAGATCATTATGATGATGGAATCAATGATCACACAATAATGAATTTTACAGGACTCTCACTCGACCAAGCCCCGCCGATATCGGCACCGGTCCGTTTTTTCCTAACCGCACCGCTCTTTGCGATGCTCGCTGCACTTCTCATCTTATTTACCGACCCGGCACTGCTGATGAGTCGTTTTAGTTTAGAGACGATTGTGGTAACCCACCTGTTTACCATCGGTTTTATAGCCGTGGTGATGTTTGGTGCCCTGCAGCAGATGTTACCGGTCTTAGCAGGCGTGAGCCTTCCAAAAGCATCTCTGGTCGCTGCGACATCCCATATATTGATCTCTCTTGGACTTATTTTGATGAGCATTGGTCTACTGCAAAGCAGCAAGGTTGTCATATTTATCGCAACACTCTCCCTTGGTCTGGGATTTTTAATACTGCTTGTCTCAATCGTCACTGCTATGCGTAAAGTCGAGTTTTTAACACCGACCATACGCGGTATGCGTTGGGCGCTCTTTTTTGCATTTGTCATCGTGATGTTGGGTATGCATCTCTTGAGCTCTTACGGCACAGGTGTCATGGGTGAGAGCCATCTGAGTTTTGCCAACATGCATGCCGTTCTTGCCATCTTCGGTTTTGCAGGCATCCTTATCATCGGGGTCGCTTTTCAGGTGATCCCGATGTTTTATGTCACACCGCCGTTTCAAGAGAATATTCAGAAGTATCTTGTTTTAGCGGTTGTCTCGGTCTTAGCACTTTGGGCACTGTTAAGCTTTACAGCCGACGATTTTGCATGGATCGCCAAGGCACTTCTTGTGGCTCTTTTCGCGCTCTTTGGGTTTCTCATCATGGAAAAGATGAACCAGCGCAAACGCCCCATCGCTGACATTACGGTCTACTACTGGCGACTGAGCGGGTTTATGGCTGTTTCAGGCGGCTTGCTCTGGTTGGCATCACCGTTTTTTGAGGCTGAGGTTATAAGTTTTGTCGGTGTCATCATAGGCGGCGGTTTTATTATGAGTGCGATGAGCGGCATGCTCTACAAGATCATCCCTTTTTTAGTCTGGTTCCACCTTAACGGCATGGGCTACATGAGCATCCCGAGTATGGGAGAGATGGTCCACAAAAAGATGGCACTGGCACAGTTTGTTCTGTTCGTTCTAACCCTCGTACTTTTTGCCTCAGCTTTTTGGATACCTGTTATGATGAAAATGGGAGCCGTCACCCTTTTTGTCTCGATGGTTCTCTTAGAGATCAATCTTGTTTCAGCCTATAAAAACTACGGAGAGACACGTAAAAGAAAGCCGGACTTTGATCTGAGTATGATGGGTGGATAACGTTTGTCTTCAACCAAGAGATAAAATTCGGATCAAACACTGAGCGGCACTTCTTGCGATGGAACCGATGTTTACGGTCGATTGAATTTCATCTAGCCTAATAATATTGTCGCCAAGATCATTAAAGCGTTATCTCTTAATTGATGATATATGGTTAAAGAAGGAAATTCTTTCTGTTTCGTATCCATTGCTATTCATCTACATGAAGATACTAAAACATCATCTAAACTTTACAATATCAAAATTTACCATGAATTAATCTGTTCAAGTATAAATACGGCATAATGATTATATAAATATATAGGAATGGTTAGAGTATAAATGGAGTTTTTTTATAAAAAAACAGATGCTAGACATGTGAAGTTCCAACGTATTATGATGGGTTGGCTTGCCATTGCTTCACTTTTTTTTCGTGAGATCGATCTGGTTTGGATCTTCTTTGGTATAACTGTTTTAGGATTTGCTACTGGAACAGAGTACAGTTTGGTAACCTTAGTTTACAAGCTGTTTTATGCACTTTTCAGACGAGACTTAGTGCGTGTGTCATCTCATCATATCCGTTATTATCAGATTAATACGGCTATGGATTTTATAGATCATCTGCTTCGATTGGTCGCTTCCTCTGTTGCGTTAGTACTCTACTATAGCGGTGCAGAAATTGCAGGCTGGGTCGTTATGAGCTTTCTGTCTATATTTATGATGTTGAGTGCTTACTTTGGGTTTTGTCTTTCGGCTTTAACGTACATTGCACTTCAAAATATACGTCAAAAATTTCAAAAAAGATCAACAGCACAAAGTGCCACGCCATGTTTTACACATATAGGTGATGAAAAACCGTATATTAACGAGAACTGTATTTTGGCTAAACGATGTTTTACACCATATAAGCGGTGCGATGTCTGTCATGTGAATGTCGGTAAGTGTTTGGGTACAAAGTTTAATACTTTGGTGCTTGCTATCGGGGTGTTGATGGGCCTGTTTCTATTTGTCAAAGATCCGGTCTTTGTCCAGATCAATATCTTACTTATTATGGCGCTTATCTTTTGGTTGGGATATCAGATCAACTACAGTACTGATGAACTGGCACAAAGTAATGATGAAAATATCGCTTTAAACAAGCAGTTGAAAAGTTATACAGTGTCTCTCGAAACTGAGGTAAAAAGCCGTACGGCTGAGCTTGAACATTTAGCCTCTCATGACATGCTCACAGGTGCTTTAAACCGCTTCTCTTTTGAAAAGGTATTGACTGAGGCCTTAGCAGATGTAAATGACAGTGGTTCATCCCATTTGGCGTATATTGATTTGGATAAATTTAAACTGGTCAATGACACAGCCGGGCATTTAGCCGGAGATAAACTTTTATGCGATATTGCAGCAATTTTTACGACCTGTGTCGAGGATAAAGGCGTTGTTGCCAGACTTGGCGGTGATGAATTCGCCATTTTATTTCAAGGAATAAGCCAAAGTAAGGCTTTAGAATATTGCCACAATATATGCGAGGAAGTAAATGCGTATGAATTTATGTGGGAAGATCAGGTTCACAGCACCGGCACCAGTATCGGTTTAGCCACCTTAGAAGTTTCTATGCAAGATATTAAAGCTGTCGTTCACCATGCTGATCAGGCCTGCTACGTCGCTAAAAAGTCGGGACGTAATCGAGTTAGTGTGCATAGCCCATTAAGCAGTTAGAGATGAATATAGGAATATCTTAATGTTTGACTTGAACCAATAAGTTACATAGAGGTAACTTATCAAGTTCGTATTTGAAAGCCGCTCTCCTCTTTTGCGAGGTACATCTTTTCATCGGCCGCTTTAATGAGGTGATCTCCGTCAATATACTCATTTGGACCTGTTTCTGCTATTCCCATGCTGAGAGAATAATCCGGGTATCTATCACTAAATTCTTTTATTATTTTTTCACAAATAGTTTTGGCTTCATCAACTGTGCATTCCGGGAGTATGATACAGAATTCGTCTCCACCATAACGACAAGGTATATCAGTATCTCTAACCTGATTAAGCATAGTTTGTCCTATGTTTCTGAGTACTTCATCGCCTTTTATATGCCCATATGTATCATTAATATTTTTAAATTTATCAACATCAAAATAGACCAAAGATAGTTTTACCTGATGTCTTTTTGCCACCGCAAGTTCTCTTCTAAGAAATTCTTGCATGGCTCTTTGATTATAGATATTCGTTAGGGGGTCTAATTGTGCCTGCTCCTGTAATTGTTGTGTTCTCTCAGCAACTTTTACTTCTAGACTTTTTGCATATAATTCTGTTCTGTTTTTGGCGTTTTCAATTTCTCCTATTAAAGAATCAATATAGGTGTCAAATACAAGAGTAGTATCAAAATAGAGAAGCTTGTCAAGCGCCTCCAAGGTCGAATCTAATATGTCAGTTTTTTTAATGATTCTTTTTAATGTCTTTACTACAACATGTTTTAGAGTCCTTACGGCTGAAAGGTAGAGCTTCGGTTCTACACCAATGCGTTTGTGAACTATACCAATACGCAACCTGTTGTTAACGTATTCACCATCATAATGCCCGGAAAACAGATCAGTGATATATATACGCTGAGCGGATCGTAAACGTCTTAGTGTATCTGCATCCCCTATTAATAAGGATATTTCGTCTATTTCAGTTTGCTTCTCATAAAACTCGTTTACAATTTCATCAATATTATCTTCAATTATTAACTTATGGCTGGCTAATAAGTTGAGGTCTTCACGCGTTAGATTCAGCAATTCCATGCGATGTAAAATCTCAACATCACTCATTTTCATCTGCTCAAGTAGAGTTTGTTCTGTACGTTTCAAGGGTATTCTCCTTTTCTTTGTTTAACAAGTGTGATCGATGCTCAGCCCGGCCGTTGTACGTTTTAGCAACGCGGAAACAAAACAGTAATTGAGGACATTCTATACCTATTAACTTGAAATAACACTATTACAAAGAGAAAGAATGGGTACTTTTATGTTTAAGAATATTGTTTTTTTCCATGTTTTTGCCCGTTTTTTTTAGAGGTGCCCATAATTACAATAACAGAGACTTACCCTCATGATGTAGCTTAGATGAATAAAATATAGAATACGAACCCCGTTGGACTTGTGATGGTTTTATCTCTTCGTATTGGAGAATTTGATACACTACGTCTATGAAAAACAATATAGTATTAATCGGTTTTATGGGTGTTGGTAAAGGTTCGGTGGCTCGTGCGATCGTTCGTCAGAGCGGTATGGTCGCTATCGATACGGATGACATCATCGAGAGTATGGAAAACCGCAAGATCAAAAAGATCTTTGCAGAAGAGGGCGAGCCCTATTTTCGTGAACTCGAAGCGCGTGTTGCCAAATGGCTGCGTCTGAGTGTTGACAACACGTTGATCTCGACGGGCGGCGGTTTTTTCAAAGTGCCTAAAGTTCATGAGGTCGGCACGATTGTGCTGTTGGATGCCCCGTTTGAGACCATCTATCATCGCATCATCGACCATCCCAATGCCGAAAAGAAACTCAAAAAGCGACCGCTGTTTCAGGATATTGATAAAGCAGAGGCCCTTTACAATGAACGCGAACCGCAATACAGAGCTGTTGCAGACCTCGTCATCGATGTGAGCGGTAAGGATTATGAGACAATTGCCAAAGAGATCTTGGAAAAAACCGGTAAATAGTTTAGTCTAGTTACCATTACGATGGTAAAATCCCGTAGAATCAATAAGGAAATAATAAATGCGTAAAATTGTAGTAATGTTTTTGATGTTGTCATCAATGCTTTTTGCTTCACCGATCAACTGGGCAAAAGATTATAAAAGTGGTGTGGCTGAAGCGACAAAACAGACCAAGCCGATACTGTTTATCTCATCACGACACACGTGTAAGTACTGTGTTATCTTGGAAAAGACAGCTTTGATGGATCCGAAAATCGTGAATGAGCTGAACCGTAACTTTATCTCAGTTGTCTCATACAGTGATGAGGGTGACTACCTGCCAAAAGAGCTTTGGCGACCCGGAACACCTGCTATCTGGTTCTTAGATGACAAAGGCGAACCACTGTTTCAGCCTATCATGGGCGCTGTCGATGCAGAAAACTTTTATCGTGCGCTTACTCTTGTCAAAGAAGAGTATATTAAACGACTCAAAACAGAAGCACGTTCTAAATAAACAGCTCTGAACCCCTTTTAGGCAGCGGTAAATGCTGCCTATCACTATACAATCAGCTACATACTTCCTACCACAATGCTACAAAAGAGTCCTTTAGAACCATAGACTCCCATCCATAAAAACTTAGAAGCTAATAGAAAATAGGTTATTATAAATTTTAATAATACAAGGTGTATATTAAAATGAAAAAACAGCTCATAATTATCGGTGGTGGTTACGGCGGTATTCGTGCCATGCAGGGCTTGAGCAGTGTCAAAGAACTTGATATTGTTTTAATTGACCAAAACCCCTATCACTATCTTCAAACCGAGGCTTATGCGCTTATTGCCAATGCAGTCACGCTGACAGATGTGACGGTTGACCTGGTAGCCTTATGTAAACGTTATAAAAACACACGTTATAAAAAAGCGCATATAAGAGATATTGACCTCATAACAAAAAAGGTCAAAAGTGATGATGAAGAGCTGAACTTTGACTATCTGATCATCGCAACAGGCAGTCGCACAAATTTTCCTGTAACCATTGCCGGCCTGGAAAAACACTCTCATGGGGTTAAGACACTTCAACGTGCTTTTGAGTTTAAACAGCAGTTCGAGTACCAGTTGTATGAACGTATGCAGAGTGAAGAGGACCTTTTTTGCAAAGCCTTTAATGTTGTCATCTGTGGAGCAGGGCTGAGTGGTGTCGAGATCGCTGCAGAGATGGGACACTATGCCAAGAAGTTCATTCATGACAATCGAATGTTGTGTGAGGGTATTCATATCTATCTTATCGCCTCACAAGAGAAGGTCTTGGATGGAATGAACCCCTATTTTCAGACAAAAGCGCAACAACGTTTGGATGAACTCGGGGTTATAGTCCTTTATAACACACGTATTGCTGAGGTAAAAGAGGATGAGGTCTTGCTTGACAACGGTCGTTGTGTCAACTTTGACTTTATGATCTTTGCCGGAGGTGTAAAAGCTTCATCATTGGCCAAATCTTTGGGATGCCCGCTCAATGAAAAAGGTCAAGTGACTGTACATCAGACACTGCAGGTAACGTGTCATAAAAATATTTATGCAATTGGTGATGTCGCTGCCTTAGTGGATGTCAGCGGTAACGTCATTCCCGCAACGGCAAACGCTGCAGAGCAGTCAGCAGGCGTGGTCGTTAAAAACATCAAAGCGCAGTTAAAAGGTGAACGTCCCCAACATGCTTTTATAGGACTGCAGGGAATGATGGTCACTTTAGGAGGTTCCAATGCAGCTGTGGTGCTTTTTAACACATTTAAAGTCTCTGGGTTTTTAGGATATCTGCTGAAGAGGTTGATCACTTGGCGATATAAATATCTGCTTGACAGACACGCTTTAAAGGCTTATAAAGCGATGCAAAGAGTTAAGAGGTAGCCTTAACTCTTTACAGCTTTACCTTCATTCTATCTTCTGCGAAAACAATCTCACCTCTGTACGCTTTACGCATGATTTTCAGACTCTCCTCTTCGTTTCCAATGGTGCGTCTCATACGATGTGCCAAAAGTACTTTTTTAACGTTAGACTTATTTGCAATATCGGCAATAACAGCTGGTGTCATATGCAAGTTGTTGGCATAGGTCCCATGGATCTCAGCAATAGCGTGATGGGCGATGAAGAGGTCTGCATCTTGTGTGAGTTTTTCTAACTGACCGTTAACATTACTGGTGTCACCTGAGATGACAACAGTTCTGCCGTCAACATCTATTCTAAAGCCAAGGGCAGGGACGATGCCGTGGCTGACGTTGATGACACTAAGTTCAAAACTTTCGAAATGGCGATTGAGAACCTTGGGAGCGTCAATAGACTCAGCCGTGATCTCAAATGAGTCACTTTGAGGTGTTAAGACGTCGGACATATAACGGTAAGCCCCTTTTTCACCAAAAAGAGTCTGGAGAAATTCATTGGTATCTGAAAAATATTGGTTACCGACAGGACCTAAAATAGGCAGCGGCTTACGTCGAGCGGTAAAATACCCCGCTTTTATATAAGAGGGGAGGTCAACAACATGATCAATATGCAGATGGGTTAGAGCAATGGCCTCGAGATCTTCCAACTTTGCACCGCTCTGCTCAAACCGCAACATCGAACCACTACCGGTGTCAACCAAAAGACGTGCTTTACCGTCAACCCATAACAGGTACGATGCACTCGCCCGTCCATCGATCTCCGGTCCACCGGAACCCAAGACCTCTATCTCTATCTCAGAGGCCATGATCCAAGTTGTGATAAGTAGTAAAAATAGTGTTTTCATGCGATCATTATAATCAAAATCAGACAAGTTGGTCTGTACTGAAACGCACAGAAGATTCGGTTGAAAATTTTTTGCTATAATTGCGCTAAATTTAAAGAGGTAAGTATCTACCTCGATCGAGACAATGAAATGATTTTTACAAAGACAAGCGACACAGATTTTAACGAACTTTTTAGCGAGCTGCTAGAACGTGGCAAGATGGACATTGAACATGTGTCTGGTATCGTTGGTGGTATTATCAAGGAGATCAAAACGGACAAAAACAGTGCGCTAAAAATGCACATTGCCAAGTTTGACAACTGGACACCGGTAAGTGATGCTGACCTTAAGATCGACACCGCTTCAATGGAAAAAGCATATAAAGAGTTAGATCCAGCGTTGAAATCTGCCCTTCACTTAGCGTATGACCGTATTAAAGTCTACCATGAAAAGCAACTGCCAAAGTCATGGTTTGACACGGAAGCCAACGGTACGATCCTTGGACAAAAAGTGACTGCAGTTGACAGTGCGGGTCTCTACATCCCCGGTGGTAAAGCAGCGTACCCCTCGTCACTGCTGATGAATGTTATTCCGGCGCAGGTTGCAGGTGTTGAAGAGATCATTGTCTGTACACCGACACCGGACAACGAGCCAAATGCACTGCTGCTTGCAGCGTGTCACCTCTGTGGCGTCAGTGAAGTCTATAAGGTAGGCGGTGCTTCAGCGATCGCCGCAATGGCGTATGGAACAGAAACCATCCCTAAAGTCGATGTCATCACCGGTCCGGGAAACATCTTTGTAGCAACAGCTAAAAAGATGGTCTTTGGTGAAGTCAATATCGACATGATAGCAGGGCCGAGCGAGATCGGTATACTGGCTGATGAGAGTGCGAATCCTCACCATCTTGCGATCGACCTGTTATCCCAAGCAGAACACGATGAGATGGCCTCATCTATTTTGATCACACCTTCACTTAGAATAGCCGAAGAGGTACAGATCGAGATCGAAAAATGGTTGCAAAAACTGCCACGTCAAGAGATCGCTCGCAAATCTATAGAAGAGCGCGGAGCGATTATTATCACAGAGACGATGGATGAAGCGATCGCTCTGATGAATAAGATCGCTCCAGAGCACTTGGAAGTTGCGACAAACAGTCCGTTTGAACTGTTGCCAAGCATTAAACATGCCGGTGCGATCTTCTTAGGTCATAACACACCCGAAGCGATCGGTGATTATGTAGCAGGTCCAAACCACACTCTGCCGACAGGCGGAACTGCGAAGTTCTACTCACCGCTGGGTGTTGAAAACTTTATGAAAAAGTCATCGATCATCGCTTTTTCAAAGGCCGCGATCAATGAGATCGGTGAAGCGTGTGCGCTGATCGCAAATACAGAAGGTCTGACCGCTCACGAACAGTCAGTTCGTGTACGTATGAACTAAAGCAACACCGCTCTCTACCATCTATAATACACGTTTTGCGTGTATTGCTTTCCAATATTTCTCTCCCCTTAACAATATCATTAAACCTCTTATGTTTTTTTGTTATGATATCACCAAAAAACGGAAAAGCTATGGAGAAATCTTACGATAAAACATTAAGCCGCCTCATTATGATCTTGCACAAACTCGACCAGGATGAACGACCGACACAACAAGAACTGGCCGATGAATTTAACGTAAGTATTCGTACTATACAACGTGATATTAACCGTTTACACTACTTTTCAATTGAGAAAAATAGAGATGGGACTTTGCAGTTTGTCAAAGGTTTTTCACTCAAAAGAACTAGTTTTGAAGATATGGAGATGATGTTGGTCTATCTGTCTCTCTCCATGGTCACGGATATCAGTCCTGAGTTCAGCAAGTCTGCGAATACGTTAATCTCTAAACTACTTTTACCAAATTATTTTTCACCATACCTGATAAAGCAAGACCCTTTCGAGCCAATTGATGTTGATTCGAAGTTGATGAATGAGATAGAGTTCGCGATTAAAAATAGCCGCATATCAAGATTACAATTTAACGAAAAAAAGATAGAGGTCGAACCCTATAAGATTGTTAGCTTTGATGAGATCTGGTATCTTTTTGCAAAAGAGGTCGAAAGCGAAAAGGTTAAAACCTATTTTATAAGTGATATTAAGTCGCTAGAAATCCTGCAAAGTACTTACAAACTTGAACGTCCTATTGATGAGGTCCTCGCACATGTTCATACAGCTTGTTTTGAAGATGGAGTTCAATATAAAGTAACAATTAAGGTCTTAGAGCCAATCGCTCATTACTTTAAACGAAAAAAACATCTTGTGTCGCAAGAGTTGATTGAAGAAGGTGGCGATGGTTCATTGATTATTAGCTTTTTAGTCAGCAATGATGAAGAGGTCGACAACATTATTAAATCTTGGCTTCCACATGTCGAAGTCTTGACTCCAATACGGCTGCGTCATAAGATAAAAACTGAACTTGAAGCTTATGTAGAGATGTTAAAAAGATCAGATGAGTAAAATCGTACAAAAATCGCAAGAATAACGAAAGTTTATACAAATTTGAAAGTTTGATTTAGTTTTCATCAGTTATATTCATCTGCGACACCACCTGTCGTAAGTTAAAGTCATACTTACAGCATAAATTAAAGGAGGAACGATGAAAGCGTTACTATTCATGTTGGTCATTATTAGTACGTTATGGGCTGATAAGATAGTGACAAAGACTGCCTTTATAAATGCATCAGATGCAAAAGGTAAAAGCTTGGTCGAAGTCAGAGAAACTTTGTTGCAAAGAGCTAAACGAGCAGCAGCTTCAGAGATATTCGGTGATTATATCAACTCGTCAACAGTTGTAAACAGTGGTAGGTTAGTCTCTGATGAGATCAACTCTATTGTCAATGGTGTTATACACATTAAGGGTGATCCTCAATACAGCAATGGTAAGAACTTCGGTGACATGCAGATCAAAGCGACGATGTATGCGACTACGCAAGAGATGCGCGAAGCCAAACAACGTTTAGAGCGTCTGATGCAAGATGCAAAACGTCAGCAGATCGTACAGGCAAAGGCAACGCAAACAAAGAGTAAACCTTTGGTTAAGTGCAGTGACAATCTTCCAAGCGACCCGGTCAAACGATCGCAAGCAATGGCAGAGTGTGAGATGAACAAGCTCGATTCAGATTTCGACTAAATTTTAAAAACAAAAGGAACAAGATGAACATGATTACAAAAGGGATGCTTCTATCGTTAAGCACAATGGCAGTATTAGGATTAACAGGATGTGGCGGTGCAGATGCCGAACCAAAACCGGTAGAACAAGCTGCGTGTACTATTGAGGGTGCTGAAGCTCCTGTATGGGTCTGTATGCCTGATATTGAAGGCTCTTATGCAGACGTGGGTTCAGCAGCACTGTCTGCCGGTGGCATGAGCTTCTCTCGTCGTAATGCTTTAGCAAGTGCTCGTTCGAGTTTAGCACAGCAGATTGAAACGGAAGTCAAAGATAAAGTTGAGGATTTCACACGAGGTACAGGTATAGGTACAGATGAGACTGTTGACAAGGTGTCAACACAGGTCACCAAGCAGGTGGCAAAAGTGACATTAAGCGGCTCAAAACAGATGAATTTCTGGCAAAACCCTAAAACAAGTACACTCTATGTCTTAGTAGCAGTACCAAAAAGTACAGTTAACGAATCTGCAAAAGAGGCAGTCAAAACAAGTTATAAAAACGATAATGCTCTATGGCAGCAGTTCCAATCTAAAAATGCTTTGGAAGCACTAGAGAAAGAGTTCCCGACTGACTAATGCTGGTTAAAGGTGCTCTGACACTATTTGTGTCCTTGGTGTTTGCAGCGTGCAGTGCTACAGAGCCTGCTGTGGATAACAGAACCCAACCGACTTGGGTCTTAGACCCAAATCTGTCCGGTGCTGTCGGTGCAGTTGGTCAATGCGGTACACATTATGATGGCAGGTCTATGCAACGTAAAGTTGCTATAACCAGGGCTATCGACGAGTTGGCTATGCAAGGTGATGTGACAGTAGACAGTGAGATATATGTTTCCACTGAAGTCCTGGGAAGCCAAGTCAAAAACAGAAGTAAAAGCAAGACGTATGTCTCTGCCAAAGGGGTGCCTGTGCACGCCTTTATTGAAGAGATGTGGTTCGATAAAAAGAGCGAAGTGCTTTATGTCTGGATGATTAAGGACTAGCAAATGGCTGGTCTCCTCTTATCTTACTTGTCAGCTGTTCAGAGAAGAGCTAAGAAGTAATGTAAGTGTGTTGAAGAGTGGAAGTGAAAGGTAAGTGTAATGAGAAAACATGTTTTATTGGCAGGGTTTATCGGGTTGTTGGCAACAAGCTTAGAGGCAGGTGCGTTTGAAGAGTATAAACAGCAGCAAGCGGCTGGTGTAAAAAAAGAAGGGAAAAACTTTGTACAGCACAAAGCCGCTGAAGAGGCTGCCTTTAAAAAATATCAAGAAGATATAAACAGAGCGTACAGTGATTATAAAAAAGAGGTCTCTCTCTATTGGGAAGAGCCCAGGATGTCGACTAAAAAAGAGTGGGTCAGTTACGCAAAAGACAAAAAGACACGTACGGCAGTAGACTTTGAAGCTGAAACGATCACGATAGAGACACTTGCCAAGAGTGCTAAAGATGCAGTATCCATGTTACAGGTTTCACTGGCCAAAGTAGTGACGGAGACAGTTGCCCAAGCTGAAAAAGCAGATGCATTAATTCAAAATATTGCTAAAATCGATGCTGAAAGCAACGCAGTAGCGCCAAAAAAACCAAACAATGATCCGCTTTTGTCATCAACTGTATTTGCAAAAGTACCAACGATGGAGATGGTAAAAAAGTATGTTGGCGACAAAGTGAATAAAAAGAGTGTTGTGTCATCGCGATCAAAGATCAATGATGTAAAAGTGTACAGTGTTACAGTGAAGTTACCACGTAACAGTATGCAAAAACGTTCCAAGGTCTATATGTCAGAGGTTCAGAAAAATGCAAAACGCTGGGACCTTCCGATGCCTCTGATCTTTGCTATTATGCATACAGAGAGTAACTTTAACCCTATGGCCAAGTCGCATATACCGGCATATGGCCTGATGCAGCTTGTTCCTTGGAGTGGCGGTCAAGACAGTTACAACTTTGTATACAAAAAAAAGAGAAAGCCATCCGCTTCGTATCTCTATGATGCTCAAAACAACATCGAACTTGGTTCTGCCTATCTTCACCTGCAGTATTACAAATACATGAAAAAGATAAAGAACCCGACAAGCCGTCTCTACTGTACCATTGCAGCCTACAACACAGGCGCAGGCAATGTCGCCTATGCATGGTTGGGCAACTACAACATCTATAAGGCTACGGACAAAATCAACATGATGACACCCGATGAAGTCTATGATCATCTGATCGCACATCTAAAATACGACGAAGCACGCCACTACCTCAAAAAAGTGAACAAAAAAATGGATCAATACCATAAACTGTACGGAGATATTTAATATGAACTTATCAAAGATTATTGTTTTGACATTGGGTCTAACCTACTCTTTACTGGCCAGAGATGCTATTGACATGAAAGGTCCATGTATGATCAACTGGACGGATGGGTTGATAGGCTGTGAAGGTGAGTCTGCAGCCGGTCAAGATAGTTTTTCGGCCAAACGTGTCGCTGTTGTTGAAGCGCAACGTAATCTTCTTGAAGTTGTTAAAGGTGTTCGTATAGACTCTCAGACCACGGTCAGAGATGGTATCGCAGGTAACGATGTTATCATCAGTCGTGTTGATGGTGTTATCCGTGGTGCACAAGTCATTAGTAATACCTATAATGAGAAGCGTGGTTCAGCAACGGCACGGGTGCAGCTGCGTATGGGCGGCGATCTGTTAAAAGCCCTTTTAAGTGATCCCACAAAGTTAAGTTGGAATGAAAAAGTGGAGGAGTTATGGAACAGCTTCTCTATCATCACACCTGCTATGGCTAGCAGCAGTTACTCTTATAAAGAGAAAGTGACATTGGAAAAACTTTTAGGCGACATGAAAGTCTCTAAAAATCGTGCTGCAGTGAAAGAGATCGAAACGATATTAAGTGGTATGGATACAAACTTTACGGGGATGCTGATCGATGTGAGTGATGTCAATGGATTTGAAAAAGCGTTGATCGTCCGTCTGGTCGACAAAAATGGACAAGAGCTTTATCCTGCCGGAAAGTTGAGTAAAAAGATGCTGCAAAAACGTGCTACATCGGTAGGGTATGTTTTTGGTCATGGTGATGCCATCCGTAATATACGTGTGTTCAACAAACCGCTAGAGATCAAAGCATCAAAAGTATATCGACGTAAGAGATCGAACATTGTTCTTTCTGATGCACAGGTGGCTGAGTTTCAAAAGCTTGACCCTGAGATCTTTACAAAAGCAAAGATCGTTCTTTTATTAGGTGAATAGATGCGTCTTTTTTTCACATTTCTTACATTTTTCGCATTATTCCTCTCTGCGGATGAGACAGACTTTTTAGCCTCTAGCGATCTTGCCGTAGCACACGCACGAGAACTGTTAGATGTAGAAAAAAGTGAAGAGGCTTTAGTGTTTGTGGAAGAAGCCCGTGTCTATTATAATGACGATCCAAAGATCCTGATCTTTGGAGGAGATGCTGCATTTAACTTAGGTGATGTTCCTCTGGCAAAACAGTATTATCAATCGGCATTGAATATTACCTCTGAAGATGCTATTGAAGCTATTATACAAGATCATATAGAGGGTGGGTACCAAAAAGAAGCTGCCGTGATCTTGGAAGATGCTCGTGGTCTTTACCCGACTAATGCTGACCTACTTGTTTTTAGCGGACGTGTTGCTTATGAACTTGATGACCTTACGACGGCTAAAAACTACTATTTACTGGCACTGGAATTGGATGCAAACAATGAGATAGCAGCAGCCAATATTAAAAACATTGAGAAACAAGAAGAGGCGCAAGAGAACAAAGTTGTTTCAGGTGTCTTAGAGTATCTGGGTGACAAAGGTTTGGACTTTCTAATGATCTTTTTAGCATTTTTAGGCGGGGAACTTTTGGCTAAACGATATATAGTGTGCGAATCTAAAAATGCCGTTAACAGCGTTAACAGCTATATGAATAAAAAATATGCTTCTACCTATAAATACCGAAGAAAACTGGTGATCAGGCCATTCTGTTTTTTTGCGACACTACTTAACTATATGACAGTGGCAGGTGCTCTGTTAATTGTTTGGCTTTTTATTAATATCTCCAGTGAGATATTGATTGATCTGACAATCATGACAAAAGAGGGGCTGTTTTTATTTGCTGTAAGTTCTTATTTCGTCATTTTTCTCAGTGTATCTGTAATAAGTCTACTGATACTGAAATATAAGGAAACGAGAGGTGTTGAAGAGCAGTTCATGGACACGGTTGAAAACCTGCAGAAGATAGCTCTGGAAGGGCAGTATGTGATCTTAAAAGAGGCATGCCATCTTGTTAAGTCACATGAGTCCAGTGATATTGAAGTAAAGCATATACTTGATCAATGCTATAGCGAAGAGGCTGAAGCGATCATCAAAAGAGCATTTGAGGACATTAAGATAAAAAAGGCATGAGAATGAAGATGAAAACCGGAGTAGTCTTGTGCAGTGTTTTATTCTTAGGGTTACAGCTTGAGGCTAAGAGTTACTCTATGTGTGCACAAAGCTATGCTGAGGCAAAGCTGGAACTGGCTTCGATGATAAACTCATCGGTGAACAATGTTCAGTCCAAGAGAGTCCTGAGCAGACGAGACAACGATGCAGAGAGTGTCACTTCTACGATTGAACAGGTCAATAGTGTTGAGAGTCATCTTGACCTTGTAGAGATAGATCTTTTTAAAAAAGGCTCTGAAAAGTGTGCAAAAGTCGAGAGTAAACAGCAGGTCAAACACACGAAGGTACTTTTGACAAAGACAAAAACATTTACCATGCAAAACCTGCCCGAAAATGCAGAAAAAAAAGTACTTTTGCTGGAAAAATGGCTTGGTGTTATTGCAAGTACACAGCAGATGGCACATGTCTTTGGTGAGAGTGTCTCTGAAGATGAGAAGCTTGAGCTGAGTGTTCAGTACAAAAAGTTCAGTGATCTGCATACCGAGACACAGTTACGGATCGATGCGCTTGTCTTTAAAGGGTGTGGTAAAGATCGTACAAAAGCACTAGAAGCACTTGAACAAGAGATCTTTACACGTAACAAACAAGAAGAAAAAAGTTTGTTCAGTTCGATGACCTCGTGGGTAACGGGCCGTAACGATACGTTTAAAGTAACACTTTTTGAACCCTATATCTCTTACCGTAAGGTCGAGAGACAAGAGTGTGCATACATCGTGAAGTCGGAACTTCTGCATGTGGCTAAAACAATGGATGCCAAACTCGATGGTTTTAAAATTGCGTTGCTTCCAAGCAAGCCCAAAGAGAGGCTTAATGCCATCGACAACTGGCTCAAACATGTTGAAGTGACTTATGACTTGATGGAGGTCTACAAAAATACCTTCAAACATGGACAACTGCAACAGGCAGAAGCTCTGAAAACAGCACTTTTGAATGAACGTAAAAGTATCATTCCTCAGTCACTCTTGTTTCATGTTGTTGGCGCTGCTGATGCCCGGATCGTCATAAACGGCAAAAACATCAAGGTAAACACAAAAACATACTTACCTGAAGGGACATACAACTACACCGTCTCTGCTGAAGGTTTTTGTGCAGTAAAAGGTTCAGTTGAACTAGACAGTCTGCAAGATGAAGTCCTTGACATTGACTTTGCAGGGCAAGAATACCCAACAGTCCTGTTTGTCAGTGACACAGGTTTTACGGCCATGGTTGACGGCATCGCTGTCGAGCCAAATATCAGAAAGACAATACAACGTTGTTCTCAAAAAGTCCAGTATTTGGTAACAGCAAATGGACAAAGTCACCATGACAGTCTGGACCTTGATCCGGGCGAAAGTATTACCAAGAACTTCAGTTTTTTAGACCAACAAGAGCTATCTGTATTTTCTGATGCCAAGACAAAACATTTTTCAGTACGCAATGATGAGAAGATCTCCGATACATTAACAAACCGCAGTAGTAAAAAACTCTCTTTTAGTATTGTCAGCAATCCGAAAAGCGGTACTCTAAAGTTAGATAAGAGCGGCCATTTTATCTACACTCCCGACCCTGACTTTAAAGGAAATGTGAGTTTTGATTATGTCATTGACAACGGTAACGAAAAAAGCTCTCAAAAGGTTGCCGTTATTCAGGTGGCCGGTAGTAATCAAGCAGCAGTTACACCGCAAGAAGAACCTCAAGCGGAAGTTAAAAAAGAGGAACCGGAAGACAAAGAGCAGATAAAAATAGCAAAAACGGTTGATAGCGAGACAGAACCAGCTGCAAATGTCGATGTGGATAAACTGGAATCATTTCTAAATGAGAGACTAAAAGAGAAAGACTTTACAACTATGAAAGAGGCACAAAAACGTTTTCCGGAAGCATTTGACAAGTGGATGAAAAAAGTTCGTGGACTCTAAGACCACCTTGCTTTTTACTTCTTGTCCGGTGACACAACCTGTCATCATCAGGATGTATGATTTGTGCCTTGGATATAGAGAGAGAATGTGAAATTGCCAGTTGGACATAGTGTCTTTATATTATACAAAGTGCATAATAAGTAGAATACTCAACTTATTGAAAAAAAGGGTTAGAAAAATGAAGAAAACAGTTCTGTTTGTATTGTTAAGTTTGGCGTTATCTGCTGAAGAAGTGCGTGTCACAGGAGTAGGTACTGATGAGAGCAGCGCAGATGAAAATGCTAAAGATCAAGCTGTAAAAGCATATCAGAAAGATCTTACTAGCTGTAGTGTTATAGATGTCGATATGGATAACTATGAGGTCATCACATTGGATAAAGACAATGTAGCAGAGTCTGCTGATAAATATACAGCAGACTATATTTTTGATGTTGAACCTATAGATGCTTCTGTAAAAGAGCAGCTTCTTTCGGAGTGCAAGGAAGAACATCAAGACCGTCGAGAGACAAGAGAGAGAAATCAGGCGATATCTGACTTTGCCGGCCGTTTCCATCTTGGTGTGATGGCATACGGTTTAGCTGGTTATGGGGCGGGTGCATATGGAGAATACCGTCATAATGACTTTTTTTCTGTCTCTGTAACAGGCTCATACAACAGTATTGATAACTCTGTGAAAAGTGACCCTTATTCCGACACAAGTACGTGGGAAACAACAGCAGAGGTAGTTTCTGCAGGTGCAGAGATAAGACTACTCTTTCTTCATTTAGGTTATGAACAAGTGCTAGACTACACTGTGGCATCAGATGTGACAAGTATCAGTGAACCGACAGGCGCAGTGACAGTTGGACTGATCATACCATTTGGAAAACGATTTGGGGATCGATTTGAGGGTGGCCTATATTATAAGCAGTACAACGATGAAGTAATTATTAACGGTGAGGAAAAAAGCAACTCTTATATGGGAGGATTTATAGTCCGTGCGAGAATTTTCTAAAACAATAATTGTTCTAGTTTTTTTACTTACATCAGCACTTCACCTGACTGCAGGTGAAGTTGAGTTTGTATGGAAGGAACGTGCTAATTCAAAAAGTGCTACTCCTTCTTTATCACCGATGAAGAGTATACAACAAGAGGTAGCTCAGAGTGTTGCACGCTTCTTCGAGCCTAGAAAACCTGTCGATATCACCGATTTGATCCCTAAAGAAGTCTCTAAACCAAGTGAGCCAAGAAGGGTGGAAAAACCTGCTTTGCCGGAGAAGATTGACTTTAAACAAGGAAAATACGAAACCAAAAAGGATTATGAGAAACGTTTTAACGCTGCAAAAGAGAAACAAGAAGCAGAACTTAAACGTAAACAAGAGTGGTATCTGAGTGCAGTGCAACAGCGTAATGAGATCATCGATAAAAGAGCTTTTCAATACCAGCAAAAAGTAAAAAAGCGTAATGAACAGCTACTGGAGTTGCAACAAAAACTTGATGCTGATTATGCAAAGATCAAGCAAGAACAGATTCTAAAAGAGACAAAACTAGACCGCTACCTGACCGTGTTTTTCAAAAATGCATTTAAAAAATATTTAGAAAATCCACGTGTTGTCAGTACAAACTATTATGTTAATGACGAAACAATGCAAATCGTATTAGGATCGTCTTCAAGCGGTTATAAACAGGATTTTGAATTTAAACTTTCTCCAGCAGAAGCTCAAAAAATGGATAAGCATCTGTCTGCGGTTAAGCCGGATTTTCATTATACAATTGTCAGCGAGCCGAAAAAAAATAGTATGAGTATTAAGCTTAAAGAGGTCGTGCTTAAGTTTGATGGTAAAGAGTACTATCCTACAATCGGTACTAAATCGCGCCAGAGTAACTTTTTGACAGCGAGCTTGACTATAGAGAACCCGGAAGATATAACGGTTGATCAGCAGAAGTTAACACTGCAGGATGAAAGTATTGCACTGCATAAGCAGGATATGTCATATGAAAAGAAAGCATTCGCAGTTAGAAGCGATGGTGAAAACGAGATCTTGCAGCGCTTGAGCAAGATGAAAGAAGCTAAAGAAGACAGGCGAAAATGGCTGGTGGTCATAGGGATAGAAAACTATGTTAGAACCGATGCTATTATTTACAGTAAAAAAAGTGCATATACCTATACCAAGGTTATGCAAAAGCTTCTTGGTGTTTCTGAAGGACACACTCTTTCTCTTATCAATGAACAGGCGACAAGCAGTGGGATCAAGATAGAGTTAGACAAGATCCTCTCTCGTGTTAAAAAAGGGGACACACTCTATTTTTACTACTCAGGTCACGGTATCCCGGTGCCTGAAGAGAAAAATGAACCTTATATGCTTGCGCAAGACATGAGTGCGGAATATGTGCAGGACAATAAGTACTTTAGGTTGAAAAACATCTATAAAAAGCTCTCAAATACCAAGGCAAAGAAGGTGATCGCCGTTGTCGACAGCTGTTTTAGCGGTTCTACGGACGGTAAAAGTGCCATCAAAGGTGTCGCGGCGACAGCGTTGGTCGCAAAAAAAGTTGATGGATACGATAAAAAGAAGATGGTCATATTGACAGCTGGAAAAGATACACAATACTCCAACAAGTATGATGATAAACAGCAGCGTCTTTTTAGCTACTATATTATGGATGCACTGCTCAAAAAAGATAGAAAAGTGAAAGACGTCCATAAGTATGCTGAGTATCATGTTGAAGAGACATCGCAAGATCTTAAAATGAAAAAACAGACACCAGTTTATATGGGTAATGCAGGGTTGAGCTTCTGATGTTTAAAACGTTTGTATTTCTACTTGTTGTTTTAGTCAATATCGCTTCGTCGGATGAGAGTACCCCTCCATCCTGGATGCATGAACTGAACGTCTTGGATGATATGATAGTCGGCTATGGTGAAGGTAAGACTATGGCGGAGGCAAAGGCTAATGCCCGATCTTCAATAGCATATGACATTAGTACGAAAGTAAGTGATGAAACTGTAAAGAATGAACATCTAGACAATACTGAGTTCTCAAAAACCATCGATATGAACACGAGACAGACAGCAGACGTAGAGTTGACCGGTCTTAACACTTTACGAAGTGAGAAGAAAGACGGGACCTATTATGTGGCACTAGAGTATGATGGAAGGTCGTTAAGAAACAAGATTAAAAGTTCTATCGTTAAAGGTAAGAAGTTAAAAACGATGGAGTCTAATAACCCTTATGCCCACACATATTTTGCTGAAGAGTTAAAAGATATATTTCCGCATCAATCGAATGTGCCTGATTATGATGTCGTATATTCAAAGGGTGTTTATAAGCTGATCTTAGCTGACGAGGAGTTTAACTTAGGTCAAGACGATATAGAAGACTTTTTATTTAACTATGATGAACCTTCATTCAACTTAAGCATCGTAGAACACACTGAAAATGGGTACCGAACATCCAAAAGACTTCAAGAGGGAAGCTACTTCCATCTTGATATCAGACTTTCGAGGACAGGGTATTTGACCCTTCTCAGTGTTGATGAAGAGGGAAAGGTAAGTGTGATGTTTGACAATGAAGAGATATCTTCAGAGCAGACCAAGACCTTCCCTGATCTGGAACTTTATGAAGGCTTGCGTACAGAGATACTTAGTCGTGAGATGAGCAGTATGGAAAGTTTTGTAGCTGTCTTATGTGAAAGACCTCAAAGTTATACACATTTTGAAGAGATAACAGAAGAGGTCAACACCAATAAGCAGTCGCGTAGGTTTCCAAGATTATACATGGATATACAGTCTTGTAAGTTCACATCGATGGTATTAAAGACTAATCGCTGAGTTTGGCAGCGTATTGTATTTTAGAATTGTAGGTATGACCGGGTGACTCTGAGTTACTTTTAATAATTGAAATGTGTGCGCATATTGTAAACATAGAAGGTCTGACAGTGCATGAACAGCCTGCCAGTGTGTTTAACTCTGGATGACCAGTCCAGAGTTATATAGTGCAAGTTTATCTCTCCATCTCTTTAATAAGCTCTTCTTCACTTTTGATATATTTGATATCAGTGACCATCTTGTTTTCCAAGATAACAATCATCACATCTTCAATATGCTCATCATTTTTATAGATAGCTGCTTTGTCTTCGTCATCGATCACTAAAATAGGAAAATCGTTAGAGATCAGCATCGGCAGAACAAAGAAGCTGATAATGGCCGGCATCGCAGAGACATCGGCAACATACATCGCAGCTTTTTTGTCCAAATAATCTGCTTATTGGGTCGCTAGATAATCTTTGACAATATGACTGGATGCTTTTTTGAAGGTAAAGATCACTTTTTTGGTGGCATTGGTGATATTATGCTCTTTGTCAAACTGATCGTTCAGACTTAAGGGGCGTATGGGTTGACCGATCGTAACAGCGGCATAGGAAAAAGCAAGTATTCCTTTTCTTCACACTGTATTAAATTTTTATCACTTTCAGTCAATTTATTTAGTATTAGTTAAAAGATATTCGGGTACTATCGGCCTAGTGTAAAGCCCTTTTGTGCCAATTATAAGCAAGTCTTTTGACGTGCATTAGTTGGCATAATAATTGCTATTACTTTTAATATCTGGCTCAAGGAGAATGGATGAAATTAGGTTTCCTCGTTGACTTACACCTATGTATGGGTTGTAAGGGCTGTGAGATCGCTTGTAAGGTAGAAAGTTCCTCTATCAACATGGCGTCTTCGTGTTAAGTATGTAGATGTAGGTACGTTCCCTGAAACAAAACGTACATTTACACCACTTCGTTGTAACCACTGTGAAAATGCACCGTGTGAGCGCATCTGTCCGGTTAGTGCACTTCACTACATCGAAAATGGTATCGTTAATATCGATAAAGAGCGTTGTATCGGTTGTGCAGGTTGTGTTATGGCTTGTCCATATGGTGCAATCTATATTGATCCAGAAACACAGACAGCTGACAAATGTACATACTGTGCACACCGTATTGCAAGTTCTATGATGCCGGCATGTGTTGTCGCATGTCCGGTTGAAGCGAATATCTTTGGTGATATTGAAGATCCTACTTCAAACATCTCTAAATATATCATGCAACACAATGGTGACGTTCAAGTTCGTAAACCTGAAAAAGGTACTAACCCTCACCACTATTATGTTGGCGGCGGTAACGTAACGTTGAACCCACTTGCATCGTTTAGAGCAGAGGGTCACCAACTGTTCAATAAGATGACACATCTTCCAATAGGAGGGCACCACTAATGGTACATGAATCACTAGCAGCAACACACGCCGTCGTTACTCTTGACGTGGCACTTCCGGGTATCGTCTGGGGTTGGATTATTACAATGAACATGTGGGCAAAATCAATTGGTACAGGTGTGATCTTCATGCTTTTCTACCTATTGAAAAAATACCCAACTGAGTCTGCGTCTTACCGTCTTCCGGTAACCGTTATCTCTGTGGTCTTCATCCACCTATTTTTACTGTTCACGGTTATTGACCTGCACCAGATGTTTAGATTCTGGCACATCTTTTTCCACCCACACTTTACATCTGCAATTACTGTAGGTGCGTGGATGGCAACACTATTTGTCGGTCTACTGTTTTTACTGCTTTTTGCAAGCTTCATCAAAAAAGATGATGCACTGTTTGACAAAGTTCTACTTTGGACAACGGTTCTTGCGATTCCGGTAACACTATATACTGCGGCTCTTATGGCGCAATCAACTGCACGCGAACTTTGGCAGATGCCAACGGAATCTGCACAGATGATCCTTGCAGCAACACTGTCTGGTTCAGCAACGATCCTTCTTATGGATACGTTTATGAACAAGCTCTCTGATGAAGCAAAACGTGACATGGGAATCATTTTAGCATTCTCAGCACTGTCTGCATTTGTTCTTTATATGGCGGAACTTGTTTTCGGTCCAATGAAAGCAGAAGAAGTGGCAGCAGTTCTACAGTATGTTTCAAACGGCGGCGAGTATCAGACTATGTTCTGGGTAGGTCAAGTTACGGCGTTTATCGTACCATTTGTACTTGTTACACTTAGTATTGTCAACAAAAACCAAAACATTCTTAAACTAGCAGCTCTTTTCGCTGTTTGTGGTCTGTGGGTAGTTAAGCATGTATGGCTTGTCATTCCACAACTATTAAGTATGAGTTAAGAGAGGATTTTAATGTATTTAGAAAGTAGAAGAACATTTTTAAAAGGCGCAGCATTTACAGTTGCCGGCGCTGCTATTGCTAAAGGCGTTTTTACAACAGACGCTATTGCAGAATCAGTCACTGAAAGCAAGTTTACCAACACACCTGATTCACTATCTTTTTATCCACCACTAGATCAGTGGGATGATTTTAAAGAACTAGATGGTGATGACTGGAAACGTGGTGGTCTTGGCCGTAAAGGCGTACGATCAGAAGAGAACCCGGATGGTATCGAAGTAAATGACTTTGCGATCGTTCCAACTGCATGTTCAAACTGTGAGGCATCTTGTGGTCTAACAGCATGGATCGATAAAAAGACATTTACAGTTAAAAAGTACATGGGTAACCCACTTCACCCGGGTTCTCGTGGTCGTAACTGTGCAAAAGGTTACGCAACACAGTCACAGATGTATGATCCGGATCGTCTGGCATTCCCAATCAAACGTGCACCAGGTTCTAAACGTGGTGAAGGTAAGTGGATCCGTACCACTTGGGACGAAGCGATGACTACTATCGGTAAAAAGATGGGTGATACACTGCGTGTTGGTGATGAGCTCTCTAAAAAGTCAGTTATGTTCCACGTAGGCCGTCCAAACGAGAACGGTTTTACAGGTAAGTTCTGGGAAACACTTAACACAGACGCATTTAACTCACACACCAACATCTGTTCATCAGGTGGTCGTACCCCGACTATCCAGTGGGCAAATGATGACCGTTCTTCACCGGACTGGGCTAATGCTAAACTGATCTTCCTTAACTCGTCTCACGCAGCCGATGCAGGTCACTACTTCCAACAAGCAGCAGGTCACATTGCTGATGCGCGTAAAAAAGGTGCAAAACTTGTTGTTATGGATCCACGTATGTCAAATTCTGCGGGTATGGCAGACCTTTGGATCGCTTCATGGCCAGGTACTGAACCGACTATTTACCTTTACCTCGTACAACGTATGTTGCAAGAGAAAAAGGTCAATGAGACATTTGTAAAAAAATGGTTCAACTGGGAAGTGATGATGGATAATAAAGATTATCTAAACTTCATGGTTAAAAAAGGGTACATTTCAGCACTTCCAAAAGACGACAGTTTTGAGGCTTATATGGAAATGCTTAAAGAGATGTATGCACCATATACACTTGAGTATGCTGTTAAAGAGTCTCATGTACCTGCGTATAAATTAGAGCAGCTTTATGAGATGTTCCTTTGGGCTGATACGTCTATCTCATCTTACTTCTGGCGTGCGGCTGCTGCGGGTAACCGTGGTGGTTGGGTTTCAGGTCGTACAGGTTACCTAGCACTCGGTCTTCGTGGAGCGATCGGTCCTAAGGGTGGTACATTCTTCCACCACTGGCACGTTATATCTGTTGCCGGTAAGGGTGGTGCTTCTACTGTCGGTCAAGGTAAACGTGGTGCTGACGTTCCAAAAGTCGATGTTTGGAATGAGCTTACATGGCCGCCAGAATGGCCTCTATCGACCTATGAGATGTCATACCTGTTGCCACACCTTCTAACCGACACTGAGTGGCAGCAAAAGTGGATCAAAAAAGGACTTAATGTTCCTACTAAACTTTCAGTTTGGATTCCACGTATGTACAACCCGGTATGGATCAACCCAGATGGTTTCCGTTGGTTGGAAGTACTTAAAGATGAGTCTAAAATGGAACTTACCTTTAACCTTTCACCAACATGGTCTGAAACTAACTGGCATGTTGATTACGTTCTTCCGGTTGGTCTTGCCGGTGAGCGTCACGATCAGCACTCTGAAGCAACTATGCCTGCTCGTTGGACATCGTTCCGTCAGCCGGTTATGCGTGTTGCTCTAGAAAAAGCAGGTTGGAAGCCTAAAAATCCTAACCGTGCTACTCTTGAAGCACACATCAAAGCCGGTCTTGGTGAAGTTTGGGAAGAGAATGAGTTCTGGTTTGACATGGGTGTTAACTACATTGATCCAGACGGTTCTCTTGGCATCAAGAAAATGTGGGAATCTAAAAAGAACCCAGGTAAGCCTGTTACTATCTCTGAGTGGTATGACGCAGCGTTTGGTGACAACTTGCCAAATCTTAAGTCAACTGCGACATCAGACCCTCGTTACAAAGATGCTGAATTCCCAGTATATGAGTATATGAGAGATCACGGTGCATGGATGGAAGAGAACAACATCTACTCTGCACAAGAACGTGTTATTAAAGATGATGGTGAAAACTACATCTCGCACGGTCATAAGTACAACAAGCACCACGTTGAGATCGACAAACGTACTGGTGTCATGACAACAAAAGCTCATGGCAGCGACGCGTGGAAATACGATGATGCCAAAAAACCTATCGGTATTGAGATCGATGGTGTTAAGATGGAAGGTTTTGCGACGTTAGACAAAAAACTTGACTTCTTCTCTGAGTGGTTCGCATCTGATGAGTGGAAATGGCCAGAGTATGCGGTTCCTTTCTACCCACGTAATGAAGAAGAGAAGAAAGAGATGGTTCACATTGTTTCTCATGTTAACCACGCGTATATGACAGAAGAGAACTCGTATGCATTGAACACGGTATTCCGTCTTCCATACAACATTCACACGCGTTCTGCGAACTCTAAACACCTTATGGAGATCTCGCAAAACCATGACCCTATCTGGATCTCTACTCCGGATGCTAAGCGTCAAGGTTTCAAACGCGGTGATCCTATCCGCGTAGAGATCGTGGACTCTGTCTCTAATCTAAGCTCTGGTTACTTTGTAGCAATGGCTGTACCGACTGAGGGTATCCTTCCTGGTACACTAGCTTGTTCACACCACGGTGGACGCTGGAAACTTAAAAATGCTGTGACTATACCAAATGGTGTAAGTGACGGTAAAGTTGACGGTCAACCGGTAGCTCGTAACATGAACGATCCTAAATTTATGGCTGACTCGCCTGCAGATGCAGGTCGTGAGGGTCAACAGATCAAGATCGAAGATTATGATGGTACTTCTGGAATGAACAGCTATGGTGTACCTCTTGCTGAGATGGTTATGGATGGTAAAGAAGGTCTTATGCGTTACGTAGATGGCATTAAACCATTCCATGCTGATCGTTTCAAAGATTACAACAAAGACAGTGATAACATCTGGTGGGACGGCCTTTCTGGTTCATGGCAAAATGCTGTAGCACCAACACACCCAGACCCGATCTCCGGTATGCACTGTTGGCACCAAAAAGTTATTTTGGAACCTGCACAACCGGGTGACAGCATTGGTGACATCTATGTTAACTATGAAAATAACTTTAAAACGTACCAAGCGTGGAGAGATGAGCTTACTCGTCCTCTTAATGCGACAAACAAATGGCGTCGTCCACGTCATATCAAGCGTCCATGGGTAGCTCTTTCTGAGAAAGCCTACGCGGTTGAAATCAAAGACGTTTAAGACTAACTTCTTTTCTCAAGTAGGCTTTCAGCCTACTTGGTTAAAATCCCCCATAAATTTTTTCAGGAATATTGATAAGCATGGAACAGACACAAGCCCGCAGTAATATATACGCACTACTTTCAAGAATACTTATGCAAGAGCTCGATGACGAGATGCTTACAACCATCAAAAATGATGATCAGATCTTAGAATTTTTTCCAAACCTCAAAAAGTGGGAACTACTAAGTACTCTTCAAAATAGTGAACTTTTAGGCGAACACCTAAACCCTGACTTTGTGAACCTCTCTGTGTTACACCTTGTCCCTTATGAGACATTTTACACACGTGACGACCAAAAGATCGAGACAGGTGGCGCTAACCCGGTAACAGACATGTACAGCGCTTATGACTTTATTGTTGATTATGAGATTGCCCGTGTTGTCTCTAGCGACCATATCGGTGTTGAACTTGAGTTTATGCATCACCTGTGTGAAGCACAGATCAAAGCGATGGAAGAAGAAGATGCTGAATCAGTTCAACACCTTTTAGAAACACAAAAAGAGTTTTTGAATAAACACCTTCTCTCTTGGGCGCCAATGTATCTTATCAATATGAAGTACGAATCTCGTACACCTCTCTATTATGATGCAGCAGAGATGGCACTGGAATTTATGCTTTCTGACAATGAGTTGGTTAACGAAAGTCTTGCTACTGAATAATGGCTGCTATCGCTCTTAACCCTTCCGCCTGTGTCCGTTCTCTTGCTAAGTTCAGTGAGTGTAACAGATGCGAGCTCATCTGTCCAACTAATGCCATCGTCATTGACGGAGGACTCCCTGCAATCAACTTTTCTCAATGCGTTGCTTGCGGCGGGTGCGCAGGGGTTTGCCCTTCCGAAGCACTGAGCCTTGACGACTTCAGTGCAACGGAGTTCTTTTTTGACTTTGCATCGAATGAAGAGTCTCTGATCTCATGTCATAAAAATGTTCCTTGTATCACCGTTTTAAGTGTTGAACACATCATCGGATTGGCTTCGTTAAAAGGCGGTGTCACTTTTGATATGGGTCACTGTGATAGCTGTGATATAGCGCATACCTGTAGATCTCAGATCGAAGCGAATGCAGAAGAGGCGAATTATGTTTTAGATGCCATGGAGAGCAGTGCAAGTGTGGCGCTTGAAAATATTGCTTACATGCCAGAAGAGGTGATCGAAGCTCCAGAAGGTGAGCGTCGTGATTTTTTTAGAGCCTTGACACTCAAAAATGCGGCAACGGCAAAACATAAGTTTGACAGAGAGGTAGAGATCGCAACAGATGCATTGGTGCAACATACTATTTCAAATGACAAGATCGCGCTTTTAAAACAAAAAGGTATCCCTGATAAACGGAAACTTCTCTTTACCGCTCTTAAGCGCGCAGATAAACCATCGACCTACCATATAGTTGATGCCACTGAATTGAGTTTTACCTCGCAAAAACTCTTTGATAAAGAGAAATGTACGGCATGTCAGATGTGTTATCGTGTCTGTCCAACAGGTTCATTAACATCTAATGTACGTAACTCAAAGATCGATTTTGATCCATTTTTATGTATTAAGTGTCATATTTGTCATGATGTGTGTGAACCGGACGCCCTGACGCTCTCTGACTCTTACAATGTAAAAGAATTTTTTGAACCTAGTGTGCAGAACCTTGTTACCTTTGATGTGAAAAGTTGTAATGAGTGTGGACGTCTGTTTACCTCACTGGCCGGTGCAAAAATGTGCTACCAGTGCCAATGTGAAGATGAAGAAGCCCGTGAACTGTGGGGCATTACAGATGATATGTAAGGACAATATATGAGTATTGATAGTATGAATGAATCCAACCAGATTGGTCGTCAGACCAAACTGTTTGGTTTTATAGCAGAAGCGGCACAACAGAACCGTCTGTCTGTAAGTATGAACCGTCTTTTCAAAGCAGCGGGTGATGATGCGATGATGATCCCGATGAATATTCGAGAGGATGATTTTTACTTTACACTCTCCAACATGCGAGATGCGCAGTTAAACGGTACCTTTATTGGTTCAGAGTACCAAAAAAATGCTTCTGAGATCGTTGACAGCCAGAGCGAACTTTCCCAGCTGTGCGGTGCCTGTGATGTGGTTTTGGTGAAAGATAAAAAACTTATAGGCGATTTTATTGCGGTACAATCTCTTTTTGAATTGCTTGATGAAAATAAGGCAACAAAGATCGCTGTCATTGGAGCGGGTGCGTTAGCAAAAGCCATAGCATCAACGTATAGAGATCATACACTTTCCTTTTATCATGAGTACATAGAGTCATTGATGAAGATGAATGAGAGTGTTGAGATAGATATCAACCGTTTGAGCAGTGATTGTGACTTGAGTGCATACGATGCTGTTATTGATGCCTCAACGATAGAGTCGCTGGCAATGGTAGTGAAGTTGCCGTCACTCTGTATCGACCTTAAAAATTCGAAACAAGTTTCAGCACTACGCCAACGTGCTAATGAGCTAGGGTCTGACTATATCGGCTATGAAGCACAACTGGAGCGTTTTACACAAAATGCTTACAAATTTATAATAAATAACTAAAAGGAAATAATTATGATTAATGGCAATATGGATGAACTGAGAGCAGAATTTGACAAATTTGTACATGACAAGTGTGAGGTGAGTGAAGATGGAAGCTGTGACACTGAAGAGAATCCGGATCGTGGTGACGCAGTTGATGATGAGCCGTATCCAGGTTTTGTTGATGAGCTTCAAGAGAGACTGCTAGCACCAAGTCAGAGCGGTGTCTATCTTTCGCGTATCGACCTTAAGCGTGTTGCTGAAGGTATTGATGAATCAATTCCTATTAAAGAGCGTGATAAGATGATCAAGGCACTTTTTCGCCATACAACTAAACGTGAGTACCTGAGTAGAGCATTTGCGGAGTTCAATAAACATATGAATGGTCGTGTAATGATCTACACGGAACTTGCAGATGCATTCCCATCATCTAGAGAGATCTTTGATGGCCAGATTGCAAAGGTTAAGAAGACACAAAAGATGTTTGACCAGATCGTAGCTGATTATGAAGAGATCGAACCGACTTTTGATCCAATGATGATATAAAATTATGTTATCTATAAGGTGAAGTGTAGTTTTTCTTTAGAACTACCACCTTTCGGATGTATATGCGTACAAATTAACATAAAATAGCACAAATTCCCCTTTACCCCTAGCCAAATAGACTTTTTTTTGCTAAAATTACGCTTATGAGACCTATTGGATATTTAGTATTAATTAACAACGAACACCCGGACACTATCGCTTTTGACAAAGAGCTATCACTTTCTATCGCTAAAAAGCTAAACACTAAAGCGATGAAGTATGTAGAGAAGCATTACTCTGAGCGTCTTAGCGCATCAGAGTTGGCAAAAATGCTAGCCTTTGACAATACAGAGACACGTGAGCAGGTACTTGACCGCCTACGTTCAGAACTAAGTGACTTCTGGAAACTCACGCTCTAAAACGTGGGTATATTCCTAACATTTAAAAGTAACACCTCTTTCTCTACCTCTTCAATTAAAGTTTGAACCTAGTACTGCTCGCTTTTCTAGTTACAGTAATTATTTGTATATTATTACGTTTAAGGACAATACCTGATGGCACAGACAAAAGATATGGATTAAAAAACATCTTATAAGTGTAAAAAATGAATTATCGAAGACAATACGCCAACGTGTTGTTGATACACTTTCTTTTCTAAAGATAAAACATTCCATGATTTATTACGTTTGACCAAGATTATATGATCTGCATTAAGAACAAAAGTAATCAGTATATAATTATTGAGATTATGATGATACAAGGTAGAACAGTTGAGAGCAAAAAATACTGTAAAAAAGATAGAGAAGATCTGCATATAGCCAAAAGCGATGTAACGATATCTCTTATAGTGAGCCCAGCTTCTAACTGGGCTTCAGAGATGAAAGGCGATGAGATAGTGTTGAACTAAGAGATAAAGGTTTAACCTATAGCTGTCTCAATTGTGCCCTACAGGTATTCAACCAGCCCTGAAATTAAAATGCCTTGCCAAATAATAGCCGTTACGATCCCGGCGGCTATTCCAGCCAAGACATCATCAAACATTACGCCATAACCGCCCGGTGCTTCTCGGTCAATACGTCCGATGATAGAAGGCTTTTTAATGTCAAAGTAGCGAAACAGCACAAAACTCAAAACAATTTGAATAAGCATTCCATTCTCAATAACAAGCAGCTCATTTAACGGAGTAAAGATCCCCGGTGCGATTGAGAGAGCCAGCCACATGCCAACCAGCTCATCAATAACAATACGGCCGTCATCATGAGTATGGGATGTCTCCTGATATTTGTTAACAGCTTTAACACCAGCGAGTGTTAACAGCAGTGCCGCTAAAAAAAGAGTCTGTGGACCAAAGTAAGCTAATATCAATACACCAAATGGCAATGAGACAATCGTTCCGACAGTACCTGGTGCTTTTGGCGCTAAGCCACTGTAACCGACAGTTAAAAAAAACCAATTCATAACATAATCCTTATTGCGATTTTAGATGTTAGATATTTGATGAATGAATGCTCGTGTAGCCAGCTATTGTTAATTACGACTTGAAGCCAACTTGTTGGTATACCATCATCAATAATCAAACATCAAAAATCGACGTTTACGTCAAAGACGTTGTCTGATAAAGCTTCATCAGCTCTTCATAAAAATCTTTTTCCGTGTGCTCTTCAAGCAGTCCCGTGACCGGCATGATGTCATAGTAGAGTTTATGAAGGTTTTTAAAGCGGTCTGGAAATAGATGAGAAAGAATGATCGCAGCGATCTCTTTACGCATCAATACTGCCGGTGGCAATAGTCCCAGTTTAATAAGCTCTAAGATCGAGTCAGAGTGGTATGAGATATGGTGGTGCTGACCGTGCGGGCAGGTTTTGGTACTCACCAAAGTCTTACACACATTACAGTAGACATACTCAGACGCGATGTCGACTTCGATGTCCAGATCTGTTAATCTATCTATAATGGACTTATTGGCATTTTGGTCATAGTACATCCCGACACCGGCATGGTTCTGGCCTATGGTCAGGCGGTTACAACCAAAGTTTTTAGCAACGATGGCATCGATGATGATTTCATTGTAGCCGGCAAAGATGTAGCTGTTTTCTAAAGGTACAACGATGACGCGGTTGGTCGGTAAAAAGTTTTGAACAAAATAGTTTAGGGTCTCATAGCGAAGATCGTACTGAAGATCAGAGCTGTTAAAAGGCTTGAGTAAGAAGATGACAATAAGATCTGTTTTATCCAATGCTTGGCGAATAAGACGTTCATGGGCACGATGAAGAGGGTTGGCCCCCATCATAATAGCAGTGACATGCTGTGCACCGATACGCTGCTTAGCGGTTTCGATCTCTTGTTTTCTTTCTAGAATAGGATCGAGATTGATCTCAAAATCACCGCTGACCGCGACCTTACCTAAACGTTGATATGTCGATTTGACACCGGGATGTTCAAGATTGTCCGTTCCATAGATCTGGCGTACACGCTCTTTAGGATTGATCTCAAAGATCTCTTCGACGATGAGATGACCTACCTCTTGGTCATCAGAGACAAGAATGAGTTTATCACCCTCTTTTGCAGATGCTAAGACCTCTTGGTTGATCTTTCCGCTTGGTGCCAAGATAAGGGGAAAAGGGAAGACTTTTTTGTTGTATGTGCCCGTCTGTAAGACTTCCATCGTCTGTTTTTTGTTCATTAAAGAGGTGACAGGATAGAGGAGCCCTGCCTTAACGAGTGCTAGTGCTGAGAGAGCTTCTTGATCAATGAAGAGGGTGCTATTTTTTCTTGATGATGCCATATTTTTTTCTTTTCTCCCAGAGACTTTTACGAGAGATCCCTAGCTTTTTTGACAGCTCTGTGTCTGGGAACTTGTGTTGATAATTTAACACAATATATTTGACATAGTCTTCTATAGGCAAAATATCACCCTGTTCGAAGACGTTGTTGTCACTTTTTATCTCAACTACTGTGTAATCCATCTCTTCATCAATGCTGTCCGTACTTGAGACAATGGCCTCACGACCTTCGATCAATTCAAAAAAAGCTTTTTTATCCCCTTTTTTGATGGCTTGAAAATCGTTTGCGTAGATCAGTGTGCTTGCTGAAAGTTTTTCGATCTCACTAAAGGCATTGCTGTTTGCCAATGAGACAAAGTGAAGGGTTTTGTTATGGATATCTGCATAGGAGAAAGCAAAAGCGTCCGTGTATTTTTGAAAATTACTGGAGATAAAGATAGGTACTTCGATCTCTTCAAGGTTTTCATCGATGCTAATACCGTTAAAGACATGTTTCAAGTAACGTTGATACGTTGAATTTTGACGTTTAAGACGCTCATAATCTTGAAAATGCTCGATCTTACGAATAAGCTCTTCGATCATAAATGGTTTTAGGATGTAATCTTTTGCACCGGCACCGAGTGGTTTGGAAACAGTGTCATTAGAGATGTAAGAGACCATTAAGATAACAACGGCATCTTTATAGGCTTCGATAACTGGGTAGATGTCTTGGTCATTGATGTTCGTTGAAAGAAGAATAACATCGTAAGGGATACGTTTAAGAGCGTCTTTTGTTGAAGAACTCATATCACAAGAGTGACCTAACTCGCCAAGTTTTGCGGCGATGCTCTGTGCTAGATAGATCTCATTTTCGATAATTAATATACGCATTTATTTCTGTGTCCAATCATAGTAGTTTAATGTCGCGCTGGCCATAACACCAACACCTTCTTTGCGGCCGATAAAGCCTAGTTTTTCTGTTGTAGTCGCTTTAATATTCATACGTGAAGAAGGTATGTGTAAAAGTTCAGCCAAGATGCTCCGCATTTGTGCCTTGTAACTGCCTAGTCTAGGCGCTTCAGCAGCTATAGTAATGTCAGCATTGACAATGACAAGACCAAACTGATGTAGGCGTAAAACTGTTATTTTCAAGAGCTCTTTAGAGTCGATGTTTTTATAGGTGTTGTCATTGTCAGGAAAAAGCATCCCAATGTCACCAAAACCGGCCGCACCTAAAAGCGCATCGATGAGGGCATGTATCGCTACGTCACCGTCACTATGGGCTTTAAATCCATAATCAACATCGATCTTGACTCCGCCAAGTACCATCTCACGCCCCTCTTCAAAGGCATGCACATCAAAGCCGTTGCCTACAAGGGTTGCATTTGATGGCGCTTTAATACATGGGAGTTTTGTCAAGTCGTGGATATAGGTGATTTTGTGAGCATCTTCTGAACCATCGATGAAGTGACGTGTTCCGCCGTTTGCAACGATAGCAGAGCTCTCGTCTGTAAATTCTTCTTCTGTTTCAAGCGCTTTTTTGAGCACGTTGGTACAAGAGAGTTGCGGGGTCTGAATACGTTTTACTTTTTCACGGTCGATCGTATTGTCTTCATAGGTTATGGTGTCATTTACATTGAGTGTTGGAACGATCACATCAGCTGATGTCTTTGTTGCAATAAGCTCTTTTATTAAATTCGTATCAATACAAGCCCGCGCAATATCACTGACAAGTACATAAGGAGTCGTGACATCTGCCAGTGCATTTTTTAGAGACTGTTGACGCGTTTGACCACCTTCAACAATCATGTAGTCGCAGAAGCCTTTCATAAACGGAATTTCTTCTTTATGAGAAGTGATGACAATGTTACTAAATAACGCAGTAGAGTCAAACTGATCTGCTACAAATTGCCACAATGGTGCATGACCAATACGCAACCACTGCTTTTTTACAGGTAGTCCAAAGCGGCTAGAATTCCCAGCGGCTAGTAAGATAAGCGTTATATCAGACAAAAACTCTCCTGTTACTTTAAAACTGTTACGAAATTATACACATCAATAGCTTTCTTTTATCTTGCATTTCTTAAATTAGTAACAATAAGTAACTCATCAAAGAGACAAAAAATGCTAGAGATGGATATACCTTATATAGAGCAGTGCTACATTATAATGTCATCGCAAAACGTCTAAATATTAAGTTGAGTTGAAACTTTTTGACTTACTTTTAGAGTGGTAAGGCTTTTTCAGTCTTGCGGACTATATTACGATTATTATTTGATGGTAAGTGGCGACCTTGTTGTTGCTGCCATCGCATGGAGAATAAATTATGAGAACAGAGTGGCTTGATAAACGCAAAAATGACAAAACCCCAACACAGATGTATTATGCCAAAGAGGGCATTATTACTGAAGAGATGGAGTATGTTGCTAAGTTAGAGAAACTTAGTCCTGAATTGGTCCGTAGTGAAGTTGCACGTGGTCGTATGATCATCCCGGCTAACATTAACCATAAAAACCTTGAACCAATGGCGATCGGTATTGCAGCAAACTGTAAGATCAATGCGAACATCGGTTCTTCAGCGATCGCTTCTGATGTAGAAGGTGAGATCGAAAAGATACAAGTCTCTCAGCACTATAAAGCAGATACAGCGATGGACCTCTCAACAGGCGGTGACCTTGACGAGATCCGTCGCGGTGTTATTAAGAACGCGCACATCCCTATCGGTACCGTGCCGATTTATCAGATCATTGCAGACTGTAACGATCGCATCGAAGACTTGAACATTGATACGATGTTGGAAGTGCTTGAACGTCAAGCGCAACAGGGTGTTTCATACTTTACGATCCACGCAGGTTTCTTGCTTGAGACTATGCCTAAAGTGGCTAAACGTAAGATGGGTATTGTAAGCCGTGGTGGTTCATTGATGGCAGCATGGATGATGCACTATCATAAAGAGAACCCATTCTACACGGCATTTGATGAGATCTTGGACATCTGTGCTAAGTACGATGTCTCACTTTCATTAGGTGATTCACTTCGTCCGGGTTGTTTAGCGGATGCATCTGATGATGCACAGCTAGGTGAGCTTAAAGTGCTTGGTGAATTGACGCTTCGCGCTTGGGAGAAAAATGTTCAAGTTATGATCGAAGGTCCAGGTCACGTGCCTTTGAACCAGATCGAACGCAACATGAAGATCCAACGTGAACTTTGCCATGAAGCACCATTTTACATCCTTGGGCCGTTAGTTACCGACATTGCAGCAGGGTATGACCATATCTCATCTGCTATCGGTGCTGCTATCGGTGGATGGCACGGTGCTTCTATGCTCTGTTATGTTACACCAAAAGAGCACTTAGGTCTTCCAAATGCTGATGATGTCCGTGAAGGTATCATTGCCTACAAGATCGCGGCACACGCCGCGGACATCGCTCGCGGTCGTGAAGGTGCACGTGATGTAGATGATGCGATGAGTGATGCGCGTTATACATTTGACTGGGAAAAGCAGTTCGAGCTTGCACTCGACTCTGAACGTGCTCGTGAGTACCACGATGAGACACTTCCACAAGATGTTTTCAAAGAGGCTGAGTTCTGTTCTATGTGTGGACCGAAATTCTGTTCATACAAAATTTCCCAAGACATCATGGACAATCCGGAAGCAATTCAAAAGATTGCTGACGAAGCAAAAGCGATGAGTTTTACAGCATAAGCGTTACGCCAAGTAAAAGTGAACTTAAACGAAGTTGCAATTGATATAAGACAATTTTTGTCTTATTATATTTCGCTAAAGTTCTAATACTAAAATTCTATGAAGGAAATATAAATGACTGAAGAAAATGTAAAATCAGCGTTGTCTACTGTTATCTACCCAGGTTTCAGTAAAGATATCGTGACATTCGGTTTTGTTAAAGATATTCAAGTAAATGGTACAGATGTTAGCTTTACTGTTGACATCACATCAAGTGCAGAAGAGGTTGCTCAGCAGATCACTGTTGAGTCTACTGAAGCACTAAAACGTGAAGGCGCTACTAACGTTACAGTAAACGTTCAAGCACCAAAAATGCCACGTGAGAGCTCTTCTAAGGGCAAAAATATCGCACCGCAAGTGAAGAACTTCATTATGGTAAGTTCTGGTAAAGGCGGGGTTGGTAAATCGACCTCTTCTGTAAACTTGGCGATCGCGCTTGCAATGCAAGGTAAAAAAGTCGGTCTTCTTGATGCTGATATCTATGGACCAAACATTCCTCGTATGATGGGTGTAGAAGGTATGAAACCGGAAGTTAACGGCAACAAAGTTCTTCCTATTAATGCATACGGTATCGAGATGATGTCTATGGGTTCACTAATGGAAGAGGGCCAGTCACTGATCTGGCGTGGAGCGATGATCATGAAAGCGATCGAGCAGTTCTTACGTGACATCCTTTGGTCAGAACTAGACTGTCTAGTGATCGATATGCCACCGGGAACGGGTGACGCACAGCTTACACTTGCGCAGTCTGTACCGGTTACAGCGGGTGTGACTGTTACTACACCACAGATGGTCTCTCTTGATGACTCACGTCGTTCACTCGACATGTTCAAAAAATTGAACATCCCTATCGCTGGTATCATTGAAAACATGTCAGGTTTTATCGCTCCGGACACGGGTGTTGAGTACGACATCTTCGGAAAAGGTACAACACAGCCTATGGCAGATGAGTTCGACACGAAGATCATCGCTGAGATCCCTATTGAGCCAGCTGTTCGTTCAGGTGGTGACGAAGGTAAACCGGTTACATATTTTGCACCGGAATCTGAGACTGCTAAACGCTTTATGGCCGCTGCAGAGTCTATCTGGGCAACGATCGAAAAGATCAATGCTGACGGTGGTGTCGACAATGCAGGTGTTCAACCGACAACACCTCCGGGCGTATCAGCATGTTCAACAGCTGCTGCACCGAAACAAGAGGCTCAACCGGCTTCTAGCGGCGAAACAGGATGTGGCTGCCACTAGGCACCTCACCCCGTTTTTTGATAGCCGATACTAAATTGGCTGTTGCCTCTTAACGTCAACTCTCTAAATACTCTTTTTACGTATCTAACATACATCGAACATTGCCAATGCAGTTAACAGGACTTATTTATCGTCTATCGTCTCAATCGTGAGTAGTAACACCTGTTTTATAGCTGACTCATCTTCATGAAAAAAGAGCAGGGCCTCTTCGTACTCATCACTCCCTTTTTCAATGACCATAGCATGAACACTACAATGCAATGTTTTCAAGTAGTCATTTGCCTCTTTAAACGACAAGGTAGTATCAGAGCCATCTTGAACATCACTGGATTGGTTAGCAAAATAAAAATTGCTGTTGTTCTTGATGTAGAGATGTTCTAATGGAAGTTTTTCATTTTTACTATTTTCATCGCGTTGAATAAAAAAACTCTTTTGTGTCTGAATAAAGCGTACATGTAGTTTTGAAAGTTGTGCCGGCATGAGTCATCCTAATATTAATGAGGCAATTATGCTGATTTTCTACCAAATATATAATGAAGAGAAACGATACACTGAAATGTTAAGAAAGTATGAAGTGCTATAAGTGTGAACAACTTCTATTTACAAAACGATATGATAGTAAAACAACTTTTTGCATTAAAGTTTTAGATGTCTCAAAAGGAGAAACAGGTGTTTCAAAAAAGTCTGCGTTTACGAGTGTATCCTCGCGGATTTCATCTTATTACTGATGAGATAGAAGAGGCTTTGAATGTATGTTCGATTCAAAACGGCATTGTCCACATCTTCATCAAGCACACCAGTGCCTCACTGACCATCAATGAAAATGCTGATCCGTCCGTGCGGACAGATATGGAGACTTTTTTTAGTGATGTAGCGGATGATAAACAGTACTTTATACACACCTATGAAGGTGATGACGATATGCCGGCGCATCTTAAAGCCTCTCTTCTTGGCAGTTCGGTGACTATTCCCTTAACTAACGGCAGACTTAACCTTGGTATGTGGCAGGGTGTCTATCTGGGTGAGCATCGTGATCATGCTTCTGGGCGGGAAATCGTTATTACAGTAATAGGTGAATGATATTTTCCGCACACAAGATTCAAGCGTTACGTATTGTGGACTGTTGGCATCATGGATACTGTTGTTTTTTAGATAGAATACTTCCAAATTTCATGTCAATATTTCATTTCAATATTTAGGTGCGTAAACTATGACAAATACAAAACATTTCAAAGAAAAGTTTTTTAATCTCTCGAAACAATCATCGATCTGGTTGGGAATCATTACTCTAATCGTCATGCTTTCGCAAAAAGTTTTTTCTAGTTCGATTGATACAAATACAATACTATTGATAATAGCACTCGTGGTTGTCTCATTGGTTTTTCAAGGTTATTTGATGAGTTCAGCTGTACAAAAAGATTTTTTTAACAAGATCAATGATCTCGAATCATTCATTAAAGATAATGGAATGGATAAGATCATCTCTGAAAAAAGTCTAGCCATTATTGAAAAGAATGCCAAAGAGATATGGGTGTTTACAAAAGATTTGAAAAATGATGTTCCCGACAAAGAGAACACCTCTGGCCAGACCATAGCAAAAGCAGTCGAAAACAACTTGAAAAACGGCAAAAAATACATCTATTTTGTTCCAGATACTACCCGAGGCAAGATCAACGACTATCGAAGTAAATATAAGTCGTTCGTCACAAATGCAGAACAGGTCAAGTTTGTAATAGTAAAACATGAGTATTTCCAATTTCCATCAGAAACTGCTTTTTATGATCCCTATGAGACCCATGAAGATATCGCTCAGGTTGTGCAGTTTTTCCCTGATGACAAAGTAAATTATTATATTGGATATGCCGACAACTATCAAAGTGAATTTTTTGGTAAAGCAAGTTGGTTGTTGAAAAATGATCAAATAACAGAAATAGAGTATTTCTAAATGCTTGAAGATGTTATTGGGACATTTGGTGTTGCCATCATCGTCATAACCTACTTTTTACTGCAAATAGATAAAATCAAATCAGATGATTTACTCTACTCTCTGCTAAATATTGTCGGTTCTATAATGATATTGATCTCAATCCTTAAAAATTGGAACTTTGCCTCATTCTTGATTGAGTTTTTTTGGATCTTGATCAGCCTGATAGGTGTGTACAAATTTCTAAAAAGTAGGAAGAGCAGAGTCTGAAGAGTTCTTTTTTAGACAGCTCAATGACTATTCCACTTACAAATGGCAGACTTAACCTTGGTATATGGCAGGGTGTTTACTTGGGTGAACACCGTGATCATAGCGGTTCTCGTGAGATCGTTATTACGGTTATGGGTGAGTAGTTTTGGACCCTCGGGTCAAGCCCGAGGATGACGGTTCTTGTAAAAGTTGAGATATTAACTAAAGATTAATGATGTCGGAATATAATTGCTCCAATTTGTATATCTTATTACTATAAAATATGTCACTAAAGGATGCTCTTGAAAGCAAAAATAGATGCTATTAAACTCGAAGTCAAAAAGGTTATGGTCGGTCAAGAAGAGCTGATCGATGCGATGCTCATCGGGCTGATCAGTGACGGTCATATCCTGGTCGAGGGTGTACCGGGTCTGGCGAAGACGACGGCGATCAACGCGTTGGCGAAAGCACTCGGACTTGACTTTAAACGGGTCCAATTCACGCCTGACTTGCTGCCGAGTGACATTGTCGGAACGGAGATGTATGACCAAAAAGAGGGCTCGTTCAAGATCAAGCGCGGTCCCGCTTTTACAAACCTGCTCTTGGCAGATGAGATCAACCGTGCCCCGGCAAAGGTGCAGTCAGCGCTTTTAGAGGTGATGCAGGAGAAGCAGATCACCATCGCCGAAGACACCTTCAAACTTGATGAGCCGTTTTTAGTGTTGGCAACACAAAACCCTGTTGAGCAAGAGGGGGCGTATCAGCTGCCTGAAGCACAGCTTGACCGTTTTATGTTAAAGGTCAATGTGGACTACAACAGTTTTGACGAAGAGATCGAGATCGTCAACCGTGTGGCAAATCGCAACTTTGGTGTCATCGATAAAGTGGCAGATGCCTCTGACATCATTGCAATGCGCGATGATGTTGAAAACGTCCATATTGATGATGCAGTTACCGCTTACATCGTCAAGCTGATCTACGCAACCCGGGAGCCTGAGAAGTATGGTGTGAGCGGCATTGCCGAGTACCTTGAATATGGTGCAAGTCCTCGTGCCTCGATCAACCTCTATAAGGCAGCCAAGGCCATTGCCTATATTCGCGGTAATGACTTTGTCACGCCGCTGGATATTGCCGATGTGGTGCATGGTGTACTTCGCCACCGTATTATCTTGAACTACAAGGCAGAAGCTGCGAATGTCACGGCTGACGATATTGTGACCAAGATCCTCCAAGCTATAAAACTGCCGTAGGTTCATAGAATTGTTTCTCGATAAAACCGAAGAGATCCTGATCAAGACCAGACGCAACATCTTTGGTCAAAATGCAGGCGGCTCGCCATCACTCTTCTCAGGCAACGGACTCGACTTTAAAGAGCTTCGTGAGTATGAGATCGGTGATGATGTCCGCAAGATCAACTGGAAGGTTACGGCGAAGGCGGGACGTCCCTTTGTGAACCTCTTTAATGAAGAGCGCGAACTTAACATCGTGGTTGCCTTTATGGTGAGTGGCAGCATCTATTTTGGTACCAAACGTTTCAAGCAGGAGTTGATGGCAGAGATATTGGCACTGCTTAGTTACTCCAGCATCAAAAATGATGACCGTCTGAGCACACTGTTTTTCTCTAACAAAGAGGAGTTCTTTATGCCGCCGACCAAGAAGATGGGCTCACTGCACATCACGCTTGAAAAAGCGCTCGGCTTGGACCCTCTGGAAAAAGAGAGTGACTTTAGTGCCCTTGTTAAGTATGTCAACGAGCGGATCAAGCGTAAGTCACTCATCTTTATCGTGGGGGATTTTTACGGTGACGTTGATCTTTCACTGTTGAACAAACATGAACTTTTCGCGGTGATGGTGCGTGACCGTTTTGAAGAGGAGCCAAAACTCTTTGGTGAGATGGAGTTGGTTGACCCCAATACGATGAAAAATGAAGAGTTTATGCTCTCACCTAAGATCGTGAAAGAGTATAAAAAGGCGCTTGAGAGTCATGATAAGAAGTTGGAGATGCATTTCGATCGACATCGTATTCGACACACAAAAATATATACCGATGAAGAGCCGTTTGTAAAGCTCTCCACACTCTTTAGGCATTAATGATGGAAGAACTGCGCGATATAAAAGGGCTTGTTGAGGTCACAGACTATTCAATGTATTACCTGTTAGGTATTGTGGGAATTACCGTGATCATTTTAATACTTTTGGGTGTTCTACTTTATAGATATCTGACAAAAAAAGAGCCGCTGACACAAAAAAAAGTGGCGATGGAACTACTGGAGAAATTTGAGTTTGGTGATGCAAAACAGAGTGTTTATGAATTCTCTCATCTGGCGCAGTATGCCGTTAATGAGAGCCAGCGTAAAGAGCTGGAGCAGCTTTTGACAGAGTTAGAGCCATACAAGTTTAAAAAAGAGGTGCCTGAGCTCGATGACGCACTGAAGGAAAAGATGCAAGCTTTTATAGAGGAGCAGAGACGTGGGTAACATCGTGTTTGAATATCCTTACCTCTTTCTCCTGGTGGCACTCTTTTTTATCTGCGAGAAGTTCTGTAAGGCGAAGCGCCAACGATTGATCTTGCCGAATATGCCGATGTTAAAAAAGGTGGCACAAAAGCAGAGTGTCTTGATCAATTCTTTGAAGCTTTTGATGGTTGCCCTTTTAGTCACCGCCCTGGCAAGTCCTATTAAAGAGGATGAGATCGTCGTGCAAAACGATAAAGGGTATGAGATCTCACTGCTGTTAGATGCCAGCGGTTCGATGGAGCAGTACAATAAATTTGGCATAGTCAAAGATATTGTCTTGGACTTTTTAGCAAAACGTGAGCATGACAAACTTGGGCTGACGATCTTTGCTGACTTTGCCTATGTTGCCATTCCTCTGACCTACGATAAGAAGAGTATCAGTGAACTTCTGCAAAAGATCGATGTCGGGATCGCCGGCAAACAGCGTACAGCACTGTATGAAGCGCTGTTTATGAGTTCTAAACTCTTTAAAGAGTCCACCTCAAAAGATAAGATCGCCATTCTTTTAACGGATGGGCTTGACAATGCCGGTACCATTCCACTCGATGTCGCGATCAAGACAGCTAAAAAGTATGATATTAAAGTCTATGTTATCGGTGTGGGCGGTAGAGGGGACTTTGACCCTGCAGTACTCAACAAGATCGCCCAAGAGACAGGCGGAAAGTTTTATGAAGCGAGTACAGGTGAGCGGATCAAAGCGATATATGATGAGATCGACACGCTTGAAAAAAGTGAGATCAAGGCGAACAAGTATGTCAAAAAACACTACTTCTATCAGTACCCTTTAGGTGTAGCGATAGCGGTGATGTTCCTCTACCTCTTTGCCAGAAGGAGACGTTATGCAGTTTAAATCACCTGAATTTCTCCTCCTTTTGCTACTGCTTTTACCACTCTCTTTGATGCTTTTTAGAAAAGGGGCTAGCCTCAGTCACTATTTTGATGCAGCAATATTAAAGAAGTTGCAGCTCTCAGACAGCTTTTTAAGCCCGGCCGTCAAAAACAGTTTTTTACTGCTATCTTCAGCATTGATGATAGTTGCTTTGGCACGTCCTTATATAGACAACGGTGAGATCAAAGTGAGCTCAAGCACTATAGATGTGATGGCAGCCTTTGACATCTCTCGTTCGATGTTTGCCAATGATGTTTATCCCAACCGTTTGGCACTCGCAAAGAAGAAATTCCAGGAGTTCAGCGGTGACTTTCAAGAGGCAAAGATCGGGGTGATCGGGTTTAGCTCCCGCGCCTTTTTGATCTCACCTCTTACTGAAGATTTTGCGACACTCGATTACCTGGTCAAGAACATGAACCTGGACTCGGTCACACTCCGAGGCACTTCGGTGATGAATGCCTTGGAAGTGACCAATGAGCTGTTAAAAGAGAGTGAGAAAAAGGCACTGATCCTCTTTAGTGACGGTGGCGACAATGAGAACTTCTCCAGGGAGATCACTTATGCCAAGAAACATAACATCGTTGTCTTTGCGTATAACATCGGTACTACAAAAGGGGGCGTCATCCCTGACAAAAACGGTGCCCTGACTGACGAGAATGGTGACATCGTCGTGGTGCGCCTTAATGAGAAGATCAAAACCTTGGCGCTGCAGAGCGGCGGAGCCTATATGAAGCACTCATTGAAGAACAATGACATAGACGCCTTGGCTCAGGCCATAAAACAGCGCTTTAGTGAGAAGAATGAGGAGGAGTCAACCATCAAAGATGAGAAAGAGCTCTTTTACTATCCGTTAGCAGCAGCCTTGGCACTGCTGTTTACCGCTCTCTACTCTATGCCCTCAAGAAGGAGAAAAGATGTTTAGAACTATGTCACTCTCTCTTTTAATGGGGACAACACTTTTTGGCGGACTGTTGGATTTTAGAACGCTTGAGAGAGCAAAAGAGGCCTATTCCAATGAACAGTACAGCGAGGCGGCAGCACTTTATGAATCGATAGAAGATAAAAACGATGACCTGCGTTATAACCTCGGGGATGTCTATTATAAAGAGAAAAAGTATGATGAGGCGCTGAAACAGTATGAACAGGTCCAAAAGAGTGAGCTTAGAGCTAAATCCCTGCACAATATGGGTAACGCCTATGCAAACACGCAAAAGAGCGAGGAAGCGATCGCTGCGTATGAAGAGGCGTTGAAACTTGGTGATGATGAAGATACCAAGTTCAACTTGGAGCTGTTGAAAAAGCAGAAAGAGCAGCAAGAGAAGAGAGATCAAAACCAAGAAGAGAAAGATCAAGAGAAAGACGATCAAGAGAAGCAAGACGATAAGCAAAAGAGTGAAGATGATCAAAAGAAAGATCAGGACTCCGACCAAGATAGCGAACAGGAGAAACAAGATAAGCAGGGTGATTCTAAAGACGATCAAGAGAAAAAAGAGCAAGACGAGCAAGAGAAACAGTCCAAAGAAGATGAAGAGTCTAAAGAAGATGAGTCTGAAAAAGAGCAGGGTGAGATGAAACAAGGTGAAGCCAAAGAGGAGCCGATCAGCGATATGCAAGAGCGTAAATACGAGAAGATGTTAGAGAAACGGGGTATCAAGACCTTGATGGTGCCACTTAAAACAGAAGGAGACCCTCATGAAGAGACAACTGCTTGGTAAGCTAACGGCTTTAATGTTTTTGCCGCTTTTTCTTTTTGCTGATGTTAAAGAGAGTGTAGACAAAAATGCGCTTTACATGGGGGACAGTGTCACCTATACAATTACCGTGGTTGGTAAAGATGTAGAATTTCCTACTATTACTGAGATCGATGGAAACCCTATTTTAAGTACCTCCGGTTCACAAAACATCAGCATTATCAATGGAGATTTTCAAAAGACAGTCTCCAAAAGTTATATCTTCACACCGAAGGACTCTCTTGAGATCCCAAGTTACAAGGTGCTTCTTAATGGCGGGGTGGAGATGACTAAACCTATTGGTATAAAGATCGTTGAACCTTCACAAGACAAAAGTGCACCTGTTGTTCTGGACATTCGCCTCTCAAAACAGAACGCTCATGTCGGGGAGCTGGTTCGTTTTGACTTGGTCTTTAAGCAAAAGCCAAATGTACCGGTCTATAAACTTGACATAGAAGAGCCGCAGTTTGAAGACTTTTGGGTTAAAAAGATGGCGGGCTCTAAAGAGGGGGTGGAAGGCGAGTATACAACGAAGACCTACAGCTATCTTCTTTTTGCACAGAGGAGTGGAGAGCTTAGCATTCCATCGGTCACAGCCAATGTGGGGCAACTTGCTCAGCAGCAGCGTCGTGGAATGGACCCCTTTTTCAATAGTGCCTTTGGTCAACAACTGCGTTATACCAAGGTCTTTTCAAATGAATTGATCCTTAATGTTGAAGCGTTGCCAAATGGACTGGAACTATATGGAGACTTTAATATTGATGTTGAAGCGGACAGAACAGCGGTCGCGGCAAATAAACCGCTTAACATTACTATCTCCATCGAGGGTATTGGTAATATTGATGATGTTAAAAAATATACACTCGACATAGAGGGTGCGGTCATCTACGCCAATGAACCGGTGATCAAGGCTCGAGTTGAGGGTGAAGATTATCTGGGCAGTTTTGAGCAGAAGATCGTCATCATTGCAGATGGTTCATACACCATACCACCGCTTCAACTGCGCTACTTTGACAGAGAGAGTCAAAAAGAGGTCATAAAAGAGAGCCAGCCTATTGAGATCACAGTGACAGGTGGCGTTGCTAAAGTGTCCACAGTTCAGAGCTCACCTGAGAGCAAGATAGAGCTCTCTCAAGAGATCAAAGCTAAGCCGGAACTGACTGAGAAGGCAGTTGCAACGACTAGTGACTGGCGCAAGCTGTTGTATGCCGTTTTTGTTGGTTTTGGCATTGGCGGTCTGTTTGTATGGCTGATGATGCGCAGCCGCTCTGAGAATGCCCCTAAAAAGAGTGTTGCCACACCGATAGAGACTCAGATCAAAAAAGCTAAAAACGACAAGGCGCTGTTTGAACTGCTGCTGCCGTACAAAAAAGAGAGTGACGTCGTAGAGACTGCCTTAGTCCAACTCGAAGAGAATCTCTACCGCGGTGCCAACAACAGTGTGGACAAAAAAGTATTGATAAAATATTTCAGTGAGGAAGAACAAGAGATAGAACTAATCTAGTATCCTATCTCTGCTATGATAGACTCATACACATAGTGGTCACGCTCTGTCGGCGTGGTCTGTTTGCTCTCTTTTTTTTCAGAAGGCTTTACTTCTTGCGCTTTCTCTTTTGTAGCTTCTTTCTCTTTACTCAACCGTAACACTCTTCGCAAGGTTTCTCGGCATATCAACATCGTTGCCTAAACGAACAGAGATCTCCATAGAAAGCAGTTGAAGTACGACCATCATCTCAAAGAACTCTAGCATATAGTGATCGCGCTGATGCGTTTTAATGAAATCATCGGCTTTATCATACTCAAGAGGACTGATCGCGCAGATCGTACTGTCTCGCGCGCTTAGCTCTTCGACATTGCTTTTAGCTTTCTCATAAAGCATATTTTTGGGCAGAAGTGCGATAGTAGAGAGGTCCGGGTCTGCCATAGCGATAGGGCCGTGTTTCATCTCACCGCTTGGATAGCCTTCGGCGTGCAGGTAGGTGATCTCTTTGAGTTTAAGAGCCCCCTCCAGTGCCAGGGGAAAAAAGACATCACGGCCGATAAAGAAAAAGCCGTGACCATGTAGATAGCGCTTTGACAAACGGCGGATCTTCTCATGAAGATCATCGGTCACTTTAACGCTGTTTGGCACCTCGCGAAGGGACTGAAGTTGATATCGCATCTCTTCAGCACTTAAGGTGTCACGTTTTTTTGCCACATAGAGTGAAAGCATCCAAAGAACACTCATCTGTGTTGCAAAAGCTTTGGTCGAAGCGACCCCTTTTTCGATACCGGCGCGGGTCAAGATAGAGGCATCAGCCAATCGAACCATCGATGAATTATCAACATTACAGATCACCAAGGTCTTAAGCCCTGCCTCTTTGGCCATCTTGAGTGTCTCTAGTGTGTCGGCCGTTTCGCCGCTTTGTGAGATAACTACGAAGAGGGTGTCTTTCATCAAAAGTGGTTCTTTATAGCGAAATTCGCTTGCTATCTCGACGGATGAGCGTATCTTTGCATAACGCTCAAAGAGGTAGGATGCTGCAAGCGCCGCATGGAATGAGGTTCCACAGGCGCAGAGTTTGACCTCGTTGATACCGTCAAAAAGGGCAGGGTCCAGCTCTTCAAAATGGATCCCCTCATCTTGAATACGCCCTAAAAAGGTATCACTGATGACAGTACTCTGCTCATAGATCTCTTTCTCCATAAAGAAGCGGAAACCCTCTTTTTGTGCTGAAAGTTTCGAGGTTGGCAGGAGTGAGAGACTTGGCTTGACAGCCTTGTTCTCTTTGTCAAAAAGCTGCAGCTCAGTGGGTGTGACATAACCGTATTCACCATCGTTAAAGTAGATCACATCTTTTGCATGACCGATCAGCGGGGCGTCAGACGAGGCGAAGATCTTTTCATTGTCTTCACTGAGACCGAGGATCATCGGTGAGCCGTTTTTGGCAAAGAAGATCGTGTCGGGAAGTGACTTTGTCGCTAAAAGAATGGCGTAGGCACCTTCTAGTTCAGACAGTGTTTTTTTGAAGGCGTCAAATGGTGTGGCTTCGGTCGCCAGGTACTTTTCAAAAAGGTGGACGATCACTTCGGTGTCGGTTTGGCTCAAAAAGCGAACGCCATCAGCTTGAAGACGGTTTTTGATCTCCTGATAGTTTTCGATGATCCCGTTATGAACAACATAAGAAGATTCACCAAGATGAGGGTGTGCATTGAGCTCCGTAGGTTTACCGTGTGTCGCCCAGCGTGTGTGTCCGATACCGATGGCAAAACCTTCGGGATCAAAGTCAGCTGTTTTTCGTACAAGGTTATCAAGCTTGCCTACCGCTTTATACACAGAGAAGTTCTCTTCTTGCAAGACGGCAATACCCGCAGAGTCATAACCTCGGTACTCAAGCTCTTTAAGGCCCTCAAGCAGTATATCTTTTACCTTGTGTTTTCCAACATATCCGACGATTCCACACATTATTTGCTGCCTTTGGTGAGTATAGAGATTAATTGAGGCGCATTATCGCACATTTTGTTCTTTTTCTCGATTAAGAAGTGGTCACGTACCTTGGTCTTGGTACTGTGAATTTTGGCAGTGGCGATATTAATATCCAATTCGTCAAAGGCATACATGATGTAGGCCAATAGACCACGCTGGTTGGTGGTGTTGATGTTCATCTGGGCATAGGCCTTGGAGTGTTCGCAATCAAAATCAATCTCTCCTGCCTTGATCACAGGCTCTTCAAGTGCAAGTTTTTGCTCCATGTCAAAAGCATTCTCAATGATCTCTTCGATATGTTCAAGTGAATCAAATTGCGGCAGATGCAAAAAGTCGATCTTAAAGAACTTCAGGTCGTCAAAGAGGGTAAAGACCTCCATGGATGCGACATCAAGATAGGAGAATTTTCCCAGCAGGTAGGTCAGGTTCAGCGGTACACGACGGATGATCTGGATACTCATGCCTTCTCCTTCGGTGTTGATGGAGTAGTGGAACGATTTAACGTCGCGTGCTTCATTGGCAACCTGAATGATCTCTTCAGGGGAGTGTTTAAAAAAGAAGAGATTGGACTCGATAGCGAGCACTTTCTTCTGCATAGTTCGCGGTAGTGCTTTAAAACTTTCTCGGTTTTTGATCCGTTTTTCAATGGCCAGACGTTTGGAAGCATCACTGATGCGTTCATTCTGTTGGGAGACCTCCATCGCTTCATCATAGAGTTCACGCAGAAGATTTGCCGAGAAGTTGGTCCATGTCCCCGGTCCAACACCGTTAACATCGGCATAGGTAAGGATGTAGAGCAGTTTGAGGTTTTTTTCAGACTGGATCTTGGACATAAACTTATAGAGTGTCTTTTCGCTGTTTAGATTTTCTCTGTAGGCAACATCGGTCATCAGCACATGGTTCTTGACCAAAAGTGCCGCCAAAGACTGCTCCTCTTTTGAGAAGCCAAGCTGCTTGGTAAGGGGAACGATCAGCTTGACACCGACATCACTGTGGTCCTGTTTTCGTCCTTTTCCTGCATCATGTACCAGAGTGGCGATCTTAAGAAGTGTTCTCTCTTTGACAGAGAGCTCATCATAGAGTGATCTGATAAAAGGCTCATCAATGTTTTCCAAGGCTTTGACGCATTCGATAGAGTGCAGGTCGACCGGGTATTGATGGTACCCGTCAAACTGCGGCAGGTGCAACACCTTTCTAAAGGCAGGGATGATCTCATGCATGATCCCTGCATCAAAGAAGAGCTGCAAGAACGAATAACTGTATTTGCGTTCAAAAAGCTTTCGCAAAAGAGTGTGAACACTCTTTTTGAGCGGATGAGAGATCTGTGCATAGGTAAAACGCTTTAAGAGGCTTGGGTCAAATTGCCACGGCTTGTCCTCAAGTGTGAAGAGGGTGCTCAGCAGCGATTCGATATCGTCGTTTTCAATATTATAGGTGCTGAAAAGGCGATCGTCTATCAGGTAGATACCTCTGCCGATACGCTGGTGGCGGTAGGTACTGACAGCCTCTTTCTCATAGAGGTAGGGACGAATGATCTTTTTAATAAAGATCTGCGAAAAGTTGTCAATACGCCACATCGCTTCCAATAGACGCGAGACCATCTTGCGTTCGTCTTTGAAGCCAAGCATCTGTGCAATGCGCGGCATGTGGTCCATAATAAGCTGATCTTGCTGTTTGTTCGCGACCAGGTGCAGTGCGGAGCGGACACGAAAGAGAAGCTCAAGTGCAATACGGTATTCGCGGTACTCCTCCTCGGTGAAAACCGTTCCTATCAGCTCTTTTTGCGATGTGACCCCATAAATTGTTACGGCGATCCAAAAGAGCAGCTGTGAATCTCTCAGTCCGCCGACGCTCTCTTTAATGTTAGGCTGCATGGAAGAGGGATATTTTTTACGCCTCTCATGAGCCTCTTCGATCTTGGCCAGAATATACTCTTTTGGATTCGTGTGACGGATGTTGGTAAAAGCGCTTTGCGTGGCATGCCAGGTAAAGGGTGAACCGATGATCATACGGGCTTCCATAAAGGCGGTGCGAATAGTGATGTCCTCAGAGGCCGCTTTTTCAATGTCCCTGATCTCATGTACACGGTGCCCAAGTTTCAGCCCTGCATCCCAGGCAAGATAGAGCAGTTTTTCGATGATGGCATCGGTCTTGTAACCATCACACTCTGCATAGACGATCATCAAGTCGATGTCGCTGTGGACACAGAGCTGTTCGCGCCCATAGCTGCCCAGAGCGATCACGGCAATAGGAATAGAGCTGCGCATAGGAAGGTAGTTGCCAAACATACGGCGCAGCACAGTCTTATACATCAGGCCAATGATCGTATCAAGCTTTTTGGTATGTTTGACTAAAAAGTCTTTACCTTGAGACTGTTCGAAAAGCTCGGGCAGTGAGGCTTTGTATTGGGCAATGTGGGTCTTGAAAAGTTTGGATATCTCAAAATCTTTTGCATTTTTGTCAAGAAGATCTTCGATAGCGATTTGGATGTTCATAAGGGATAATATCCTGAGTCAATTTTTATCATATTATTTTATCACAATAGGCTCAATAGCTTTTGCTATAATGCGGTTAATAATTAGACAATTTGCAGGGAACAATATATTATGAATGTAGTTGAGAAGATTAAAGCGGGCAAACGTATCAATTTTGATGAGGCTTTGAGCCTCTATGAGATGGATCTTTTTGAACTTGGCGAATTGGCGAATGAGAGACGGATGCAGATGCATGGCAAAAAGACCTACTTCAATATCAACCGCCATATCAATCCGACCAACATCTGTAAAGATGTCTGTAAGTTCTGTGCCTACTCCGCAAGCCGTAAAAACCCTAAACCCTATACTCTTAAACATGAAGAGATCATGGATATCGTTGATGATATCGCTTCACGCGGTATTAAAGAGGTCCACATCGTTTCCGCACACAATCCGGAGACCGGTCTTGACTGGTACACCACGGTCTTCTCAAAAATTAAAGCCAAATATCCGGAACTTCATATCAAAGCACTGACAGCGGCAGAGATCCACTTTCTTGCAGAAGAGTATGACAAGTCATATGACGAGATCATCGATATTATGATCGAGAACGGCGTTGATTCTCTTCCGGGTGGGGGTGCTGAGATCTTTGATGAAGAGGTGCGCGACTATATCTGTAAAGGGAAGGTCAGCTCTCAGCAGTGGCTTGAGATCCATGAGAAGTGGCACAGCCGAGGGCGTAAGTCGAACGTGACGATGCTCTTCGGTCATGTCGAAAAGCGCAAAGACCGCATTGACCATATGATGCGTATTCGTGACCTGCAAGACAGAACAGGGGGTTTCAACTGCTTCATTCCTCTTGTCTATCAGAGTGAAAACAACTTTCTGAACATCAAAGAGTTTATGACGGCGCATGAGATCCTTAAGACAATGGCGATCAGCCGCTTGGTCCTTGACAATGTAGCGAACCTCAAAGCTTACTGGGTGACATCAACAGTTAATCTCGCGCTCCTATCACAAGAGTTCGGTGCCAACGACCTTGACGGCACGATCGAAAAAGAGTCGATCAACTCGGCTGCGGGTGCGGCGAGTGCCAACGGTGTCGAACTGCAAGAGTTCATCGACCAGATCAAAGATACCGGCTTTATTCCCGTAGAGCGTGACAGCCTCTATAACGAACTTAAGGTCTGGTAGTTTGACCTGCCAATGAAAATTTCTGTCATCATTCCCGCCTACAACCGTGTTAACACTTTAGCACGCGCCATCGATTCTGTTTTGGCCCAATCCTACAGAGTCGACGAGATCATTGTTGTCGATGACGGCTCGAGCGATGCGACCAGCGAAGTGGCGAAGATGTATGATGAGGTGAGCCTTCTTCGTCAAAAGAACATGGGTGTCTCCTCTGCTCGTAACAACGGTGTCATGATGGCCTCAAATGAGTGGATCGCCTTTTTAGACTCCGATGATACCTGGCATCCTAAAAAACTCGCTTTCCAAATTGCGCACCATCAAAAGAACAAAGCGTCAAAGTTCATGTATACGGATGAGGTGTGGATAAGCGGTGAGAGGGAGATCCCTGTGCCTAAAAAGTACCACAAGCCGGAGACGATCAGTTTCGAAGAGGCCATGGGCTTTTGCAACATCGCGACGTCATCGGTGCTGATGCAGAAAAAGCTCTTTGACCGCCTCGGCGGCTTTGATGAGTCGTTAGAGGTGTGCGAAGATTATGATCTCTGGTTGCGGGTACTCAGAGAAGAGAAGATTGATCTTGTACCGCAAAAACTGACCTACAGATATGTCGGAGGGAGCGATCATCTCTCAATGAAACATTGGGGAATGGACCGCTTCCGTGTGAAAGCCTTGGAAAAACATCTTGAGAGCGAATTCGACGAAGTGGTCAGAGAAGAGCTTATACAGAAATACACCCTTCTGGCAGATGGGGCAAAAAAGCATAAAAGAGAGGATGATGTTTTTCTTTATGAGGCTCGGCTTGAGCAGTTGAGAGCAGGGGCGTAAACGCTATAAATCCAATAGACTGACGGCTCTCCTCTGTTGTCTCCATATTTTTATCTTCCAATTCTCCTGACTTCAAAAACTCTCCACGCCAATTTTTTCTTTACATTCAGATGATATTGCGGCTTATTGTGTTCGAATAGAACAGTTACGGGCAGGTTTACCGAGAATTAATCAGTTTGTAACAATCGCATAACACTAATTGAGTTATTATAGATGTATAGATACTTTTATAAATGGAAATAGATGTCCGAACCCCTTCTTTTAGCCTCTTTAATGATCGCTGTTTTGGTGATTGCCTTGCCCCTGATTTTTCATTTGACCCGTTATGTGGGAACAAGAAGTGACAATGTCCGTAAAAACGAGCCCTATGAAGGGGGTGTCCGTCTGACGAATAAAGATAGTTCCAATGCATTTAATGTGAAATTTTTTCTTGTCGGAATTGTTTTTCTTATCTTTGACGTGGAGGTGCTGTTTATGTTTCCATGGGCACTAAACCTCCGCGAACTTGGACTTTTCGGCTTGATGGAGATGTTTGTCTTTATGGGGCTTCTGATCGGCGGTTTGATCTATGTCTACAAATCAGGAGTGCTGCGATGGACGTGAGCAACAGCTACTTAAACAGTGCCGATATGCTCGGTGATGCCGTCATTACCACAAAGATGGATGCGGTGATCAACTGGGGACGGCAATCCTCACTATGGCCTTTTGTTTTCGGAACAGCCTGCTGCGCCATCGAATTTATGGCCACGGCGGCAAGCCGTTACGACATCTCCCGTTTTGGGGCGGAAGTGCTGCGGTTCTCACCGCGTCATGCCGATCTGCTGGTCGTTGCGGGTACGGTCAGTTATAAACAGGCCCCGATCCTCAAACAGATCTATGACCAGATGCCCGAACCCAAATGGGTCATAGCAGTAGGTGCCTGTGCTTCAACGGGCGGCTTTTATGACAACTACACAACCCTGCAGGGGATAGATGAGATCATTCCGGTCGATGTCTATGTAGCTGGGTGCCCGCCGCGCCCGGAGGCGATCTTGGATGCGATCATCCAGATACAGCAACAGCTCTGGAAAGAGCCGACGCTCGAAGTGCGAAACAGTGATTTCAAAGGCAAGCTAGATGATGTCTGAGACGTTAGGTCTTCAGCCTCTTTTAGAGAAGTTTGACGCGGCAGGAGTGATCAAGATAATGGGGGAGACACCCCTGATCTCCATTGAGAGTGCCGAACTCTTCAGCGTGGTCGGCTATCTGAAAGAGCAGATGGGGTTTCCTCTTCTGCTGGATATTACGTGCGTGGACAACCTTGATGTGTCCCATCCTGTATCGACACGTTTTGAGCTGATCTATCTTTTCCGTCACAAAGATTTCAGCCGGACAGTGGCACTGAAAACTGCCGTTGCCGACCCTGCTGTCGGAGTAGAGAGCATCATACCGCTCTATGATGCTGCTGACTGGCTGGAACGCGAAGTGTGGGACCAGTACGGTATTATCTTTCAAAACCATCCGATGCTCAAGCGCATTTTGAACCACAACGAATTTGTCGGCCATCCGCTGCGAAAAGATTATGAGATCACCAAGGGTCAATACTGTACTGAGACGCAGGACATGATGGATGAGATGAACCCGCTTCTGGATGCCAGAGGGCTGGAGATGGAGCGCGATGAGCTGATGATCCTGAACCTCGGCCCTTCGCATCCTGCCAGCCACGGAACAATCCGTACACTGGTCGCACTCGACGGCGAGACGATCCGCGCGGGTGCCAGTGAGATAGGCTACCTGCACCGTGGGTTTGAGAAGAGCTGTGAAAACCATAATTACAATCAGATCATTCCCTATACCGACCGTTTGAACTACTGTTCGGCCCTGATGAACAACATCGCCTTTGCGAAAACGGTGGAAGATATGATGGGGGTAACGCTGCCCGATCGCGGTATCTTTATCCGTGTGATTCTGAGTGAACTTTCACGTGTGATCGACCATCTGGTCTGTCTCTCTGCCGGGCTTTTGGATATGGGAGCGCAGACCAACTACTGGTACCTCTTCAACCCGCGCAATGATGCCTATGACTTTCTCAGCAAACTTACCGGTGCCCGTCTGACCAACAGTTATATGCGTATCGGCGGGATGACGCATGACCTGTATGAGGGGTGGCGAGCCGATCTGGATGACGTTTTGAAAAAAGTGGATTCGGGTATTTCGCAGACGCTGACAATGATCGAGCATAACCGCATCTATCAGGACCGCATTTTAAATGTTTCGCCGGTGAGTGCCGAGCAGGCGCTCGCTTACGGGTTTACCGGACCGAACCTGCGTGCAAGCGGCGTGGCCTATGATCTGCGTTTTGACAAACCTTACTACTATTACGATCAGTTTGACTTTGACCTGGTCGTGGGCTCAAAGGGCGATACCTATGACCGGATGATGGTGCGTTTTGAGGAGATGCTGCAAAGTATGCGGATCATTCGTCAGGCAGCGGACAGCATTCCTGACGGTGAGATCAACATCGCCGATCATCGGATCGTCATGCCGCCAAAAACGGCAGTTTATAACACGATAGAAGGGATGATGAATCAGTTCAAACTGGTCTATGAAGGGGTGAAAGTGCCCAAGGGTGAATATTACGGCGCCTTTGAAGCGGCAAACGGCGAATTGGGGTTTTACATCGTCAGCGACGGCAGCGGAACCCCCTATAAGGTGAAGGTGAGAGCACCGAGTTTTGTCCATATGGCGGCCTATCCGAAGATCATCGAGAACTATCAGGTGGCCGATGCGGTTATGACATTGGGAAGTCTGAATATTATAGCCGGGGAGATGGATCGATGAGTTTTACATTTACAGATGAAAACCTTGAAAAGATCGAAGC
>JBATWM010000054.1:0-1825 GCA_049672605.1 Sulfurimonadaceae bacterium | reverse complement strand
TTCTTGAGCGAGCAAGAAGATAAAACGCTAAAGCGTAATGCAGGGTGGCACTAAATGCCACATCGTAAAAAGTGACATAACCTCTATCAAAAGACATTCAAAAAAGCTAGAGCTCTCTATTCAGCTTTTTCGTGTCTTCCTTTTTCCTTAACAGAATAATCCATTAAAATATACGGTGAACACTTTCACAAACTCTCTGCTAAAACTTCATTATGAAACTAAAAGAATTAAATGTTGAAATGCCCTACCTCTCCCTTGAGGCGGAGTTTCACGACATAACAGATATCAGCCCCCTTAAAAATCCTTTTCTCATCAGCTACAGTCCTGATGCAGCTGAGCTGCTTGGTGTTGATGTTACTGACCAAGAGGAGCTCTTGGTCAAGATCATGAACGGTGAAGAGCATCTTAATGGTTCTGAGCCCTTTTCCATGTGTTACGCCGGGCACCAGTTTGGCTATTTTGTACCCCGTTTGGGCGATGGACGTGCCATTAATCTGGGTAAAACAGACAATGGGTGGAATTTACAGTTAAAAGGCGCAGGCCCTACTCTCTACTCTCGTCAAGGCGACGGACGAGCGGTGCTTCGCTCTTCGATTCGTGAGTATCTTATGTCTGAGGCGATGTGCGGGCTGCATATTGCGACATCTCGTGCTTTGGCACTGATAGGTTCAGAACATGATGTCGCACGTGAGCGTTGGGAGAAAGGGGCGGTAGTCCTTCGTATGTCAACCTCGTGGATACGTTTTGGCACCTTTGAGTACTTCTTCTCCAAAAAGCAGTTTGACAAGCTGGAAGCCTTGGCGGACTACGCCATCGCAGAGAGCTACCCTCATCTCAAAGGCAAAGAGGATGCTTACTTCTTGATGTTTGAAGAGTTGGTCGACAGAACAGCACTGCTGCTTGCCAAGTGGCAGGGTGTCGGTTTTAACCATGGTGTTATGAACACAGACAACATGTCTATAGCCGGACTCACGATAGATTACGGTCCTTTCGCCTTTTTGGATGATTATGATTTTGACTACATCTGTAATCATACGGACACTAACGGACGTTATGCTTTTGGCCAACAGCCTGGTGTAGCGCAGTGGAACCTTAGTATGTTGATGAAGGCGCTCTCGCCACTTGTCAACATCGAGCGTATGCAAGAGGTTTTAGAGAAGTATTCTGAGCTCTATACCAACTACTATATGGGGTTTATGCGTAAGAAGTTGGGCTTGCTTACTGAAGATGAAGATGACCTCTCTACCCTGCGTTGGCTGTTCGGAATCATGCAGCAAGAGCAGATCGACTATAACTCCTTCTTCAGAAATTTGAGTCGTTATGACGGCGATAAAACCGCTTTGTTAGAGTTTTGTGAGTTGGAGCAACCCCTGTCAGAGTGGTTAGACCATTATGGGATGCGCCTAGCTAAAGAAGAGTCTGTTACTGAGCAGCGTCACAAACAGATGTTAGCGACGAATCCGAAATATGTTTTGAAAAACTATATGTTGCAGTATGCGATCGATAAAGCCGATCGGGGTGATTATTCGGGTGTCGAGGAGCTTTTGACACTGGCTCGTGCGCCGTTTGATGAACATCCGGAAATGGAGAGTTTTGCGGGGGTTTCACCGAAGAGTGTGAAGAACTTGAAACTCTCTTGTTCTTCGTAATTCTATTAGAATCTATCTCCTCTCGTCATTCCTGCAATGACGTAGGAATGATGGATAGTTAGCGATTCACGACCAAGGTATCAGCGATCAGATCATGCAAGCCCTGTTTGTTTTTCGTAAAAGCCGCCATAATAAAACCGATCATCAAAATACTCGAAAGATATTTTGAAAAGTAA
>JBATWM010000053.1:0-3146 GCA_049672605.1 Sulfurimonadaceae bacterium | reverse complement strand
GTCATAAGCATTGACATTTCAGAGACACCTGAGATCGCCTCACACTTCAGTGTCTTTGCTATTCCGACGCTGCTGATCTATCTTGACGGTAAAGAGTTTCTACGCAAAAGCCGCCACATGAGTGTGGATCAGGTAGTAGAAGAGATCAAACGTCCTTACGACATGATGACGTCGTGATTTTTAATATTTAGACCTAAACTAAAAAGACCTTGTTAGAGTCTTCAACGCGCAAAAGCACTGATATCTATGATCGTCAGACCATAAGATCCATTTATATAGTAGAACTCAATTTTCTCTCGTTTCCACTTTCCGAGACTGTTCTCTCGTTCCCACTTTTCAAGTGGGAATGCATAGACACCTACCAAAACTTCTCAACCTCGATCATCCCTTCAATGCCCTCATAGTCTCTACCACTGCTGTATCGCCAATGTTTACCTTCATCGACATAGCCCCTCTTTACTGGGTTGTTGTGTATGTAGTTTATTCTATCGGTCATCATTGCATCACTCTGTATCTGTTTAGGCTGTATACCCTCTTGCCATAATTGATATTCTCTATCGCGCTTATGTGCTTTTTTATAAAATGCAAGTTGGTCGAGAATCATTTTTACATTTGATGTTTTTAACAGATCTATAATCTCTCTTGCGGTGTGTCGTTTAAAGTTGCTTATGCTTTTTCCTATATCATCACTGCTCACTACAAGGTGCAAATGATTTTCATGTATGACATAAGCATATATTTTTAGATTTTCGGTCTGTTGAAGGTATTTGAGGCTATCTAAGACTATGTCTGTTGTTTGGGTTCTTGTAAAGATCGGTATCCAGTGCAGTATGGTACAGGTAATGAAGTGTGGTGCTGTCGGTTCGTGGATCTTATATCTGCTTCGACCCAGTTAGTGTTGCTTTCATCTTTGGCTTATGTATGCATTCCCACTTGGAAAGTGGGAACGAGAAAGAAGAAGAAAATAGAGGCAGAGAACGTTAACGTTCTCACTGACGTGTATTAGAGATGGTGTTCTACACCAATAGTTAGGTAAATTACTGTCTCGCATATATCAAGATCTTACTAACTATGGCTGCTTACTGTAATCTCTTGTTAGAACCACCCTTTTGAAGACTCTTTTATGGCTCTATTTTGGAGTTCAAAAATATGAAGAAGATTATCAATAGTTTTGGTTGCAAGTGCAAAGTACTGCACACCCGTAAGTTTGGTCGGCTTTTGCTCTACAAAAATATCTTTAGTCAACTTCTCCAAATTATCAATATCATCTCTATTTTTGCTTAGGGCCGTTTTAAGATCAATATCCATACCGCTACTGTAATGTGCAGATACAGCTGTTGCACCTATCTCAAAATCACGTAGGTGTTGTTCAATCTCCTTCAAAAGGATATTGATCTTGTGATGCTCAAGCGGATGTACTGTTTTGTTCGAATGCATAACAACAATACCCCCAGAACCATACGCTCTGAGTTGACCTATCTTCTCTGTTAATGGCAAGGCTGTCGTTAAGAGGTTCTCAACACTCAACTTACCTACAGCATTAAGATTTTCAGCACTCTGAATCTGTGCTAAATTTGCAAGCACTAAGATGTTCTCAATTGCAATCGTATACTCCGTGAACATCTCGTCAACATTCATCTTCATCGCTTTTTTGTTAAGACGAATAAGTGTTTCCGAAAGTCTTAGCTCTCTGTTTTTTAGAGCTTTATCACCACCAAGTTCAGAGATCTCAAGTTTTAGAAGTGCATCTTTCATATCTTTATGAAAATCCATAATCTTAAAAACAACCGATGACTCACCTTTTAAATAGGTATAAGTCATACCTCTTGTTTTTTGTGTCGCCACCAATAGATCTTTTAATGACTCTATGTAATTACTCGTATCTAACTGATCATTGTTTGTGAAAATGGGTTTACCCCACAACCCCATTACTGTTATTAATATTACTAATATGATTTTCATATTACTCCATTGCCATAGTATTAATATAATAGCTAAAAAATATTAATTAATATTTAATTAAATCTTATATCACGTCTATATAGAGAATTAAAGCGTCAGATTACGCTATGTTACAGTTTTAAACTATAGGGCACCTCTAAAAACAAATAATAATTGTTAATTAAAACACACTGTTTAGATGTAGAAAATATAGATGATTTGCATGGAGCGGATTGATGGGGAATTAATCGGAATATACTTTCAAAAAGTTTTATACCATTAGTGTCGTTTTTGAAGTGTTTGTAAAAGAAAAGTCGAAGCAATACCGAGTGCTATAACCAGACCGATGTGGTGCAAAGCCCCGATGTGGCTGAAGACAAAGATGCCGAAACCGGCGAAAGTGGTGAGCATGGCGTAATAGATCGCTTCATCGGTCTCTTCTTGGACATCACTCATGTAGATGCCGTAGTCGATGGCGGCTACCATGACGATGATAAGAGCGAAGAGGTGCATGACAGAGAATGAACCGATAAGGACTAACGTCATAGCGATAACTGCTAGTGGAAAGAGAACATAGTTCATAGCGATCAGGGCTCTTTTTTTCAACAGCACTACCAGCAAAAGTGTGATAAAGCCAAAGGTCAATGCTGCGATCACGACCAGCTGCTCCAACACATCCTCAACCCCTTTTTGCAGAAGCGTTGAGGCTTCCAACAGAACAAGCTCATTATCATAAGGAAGTGTCTTGCTTTGACTTGCCTCTACAAAGGCTAGACTCATCCAGCGTCCGTCATCAAGTTGCAGGGTCTCAAAACCCAAGGCTTTTGCAATGGTAAGGTCTGGTTTGGAGTGATGTATGCCATCGACAAAGGCATAGGCACCACTGAAGGTACCTTTACGAAAACCGATCTTTGTCGCTTCATGCTCTAACTCTTCTCGCAAGCTTGTAAAATCAATCTTTTTAAGCGTCTGAAGATAATTAGCAAACCCCTCTTGTGACTTGTTTATCTTGGCCAACGATCGAAATGAAGAGTTCTCTTTTTGGACACCTTCCATCTTAACCAACAGCCCATCCAAAGAGCTCCCGTAGACTAAAACAGCACGCTCCTCAGAAGCACCTGATTTGATCTGTTCTTGCACGGTCAGCAGTTTGTCGTTTTGGTAGTCAAGCTGACGGAGGTCACCACTAAATTGAAGTTTTGAGA
>JBATWM010000052.1:0-23654 GCA_049672605.1 Sulfurimonadaceae bacterium | reverse complement strand
GGAGAGATAGACCCAGGTCAGAGCGAAGATCGTGACGGCAAACGGTCCGTAGATGGTACTTGTAGCTTTGGCGTAGAAGATGTAGGGGACAAAGACGGCTTTGGAACTACTCCAGATCAACATAGCGATAAAAGAACTTATGGCGGCTGACTTGTAATAGACATAGACATTTGGTGCGATCTTGTAGATGATAAAAAAGAGTGTCCATTCAATAAGATACGGCAGCAGTGTTGAGACCTCAAGCATGTTCTCATCGGTAAACGAGTAGATAAACTGGTTAATGGAGTCGGTCAGATAAAAAGAGGCCAGTAACCCGATAGGGACAAAGATGATAAGCAGCAGGTAGGTAATGATCGTTTTAACATAGCCGTGGTCTTTTGCTTTAAAAATCGTGTTGACAACGTATGAAAAGTTAATGAAAAACAGTAGAGAGATAAAGAGAGTAATGCTGAGACTGATCATACCCAACTCTGCCGAATTTTCGATAAAAGTGTCGATATAGTCGGTGATCGCTTCTGTCTGAACCGGAAGAAGCTGCTCGATCATCAAAGTTTTCAGGTCGGCATAGTGTTCGTCAAAATGTTCCAGTCTTGGAATAAGTGAGAAGACGATAACGAGAATTGGAATAATGGTTGAGATAGTATAAAAACTGAGACTCGCCGCATAATAGGTCAACTCGTCATCAAAAAGTTTTTTGAGGAAAAAACGGGTGTGACGATAATAATTGTTGCGTTTGATACTTTGGCTTAGTTGCATAAGTTATTGTAGCACAATTAAAGTTCTAGCTTCAGCGCATCTTGCGTGGAAGTTCACCGCTCGATGTACCGATGTACACCTTTGGGTTCACTTCCACACAACCTACACCAAATCTAAAACTTTATCAAGTTAAGTGGAGATGAGCTTCGCCATCTTTTAAGATTAAAAATCTTGAGAAAAGGTCTTAGTCAAGTCCCATCTTGTTTGGGTTGAGGATGTTGTTAGGGTCAAATGCTTTTTTGATCGTTTTGAAAAGGTTCATCTCTTCATCGGTAAATGCCATGTGCATGTAAGGTGCTTTGGCAAGACCGATACCATGTTCACCGCTTAGCGTGCCACCAAGATCGATGGTGGCCTGAAAGACCTCTTCGATCGCTTGATAGCCTATCTTTACCTGTTCAGGATCTTTGCCGTCAACCATAACGTTTGTATGGACATTCCCATCACCGGTGTGGCCGAAACATGGGATGTTGATCTTGTATTTTTCTGCGATCTTGTCAAACTCTTTAAGCAGCTGAGGTAGAACGGCACGCGGTACGGTAACATCTTCATTGATCTTTTTACTTCCGTAAATAGAGAGTGCTTGTGAGGCACGACGACGTGCAAACCATAAGTCAGCCGCTTCATCATCATTTTTGGCGATTTGAAACTCTGTACAGCCGTTTTCTCTAAAGACCTTTTCGATCTGTGCAAGTTGAAAGTCAAGGTCACTTTCTAAGTTTCCATCGACATCGGTTACAAGGATCGCACCAGCTTCAACCGGCAGCCCTTTGTTGTAGGTCTGTTCAACAGCGCGAATGGTTTTGTTGTCCAAAAATTCCATAGCAACCGGTGTGACACCCGATGCCATTGTCTTATAAACAGCTTCCATCGCTGAGTTTACGGTGTCAAAGATCCCCATCGCTGTTTTTGTCATCTTAGGTTTTGAGAGTAGTTTGAGCGTCACTTCTGTTGTGACGGCAAGTGTACCCTCTGAGGCGATCAAAATTCCGGCGATGTTATAGCCTGCAACATCTTTGATGGTACGTTTGCCGGCTTTGATGATGTCGCCGTTAGGCAAAACGGCACGAATAGCCATGACGTAATCTTTGGTGATCCCGTATTTGGCAGCGCGCATTCCGCCGGCATTTTCGTTAACGTTTCCACCGATAGTCGAGTAGTTCTGGCTTGCAGGGTCCGGCGGGTAGAAGAGGCCGACCGCTTCGACTGCTTTTTGAAGGTCCATGTTGATGACACCCGGTTGCACAATGGCAACCATGTTCTCCATGTCGATCTCCAGGATCTTGTTCATATGCTTCTCAAAAGCGAGAACAATGCCCCCCTTGCTTGGAAGTGCACCCCCGGTAAAACCTGAACCGGCACCGCGGGGAACGAGGACGATTCGGTGTTCGTTACAGTACTTTAAGATGGCACTCACATCCTCTTCATTTCTGGGAAAAAGAACAGCGTCGGGTTCGAAGTGAGCCCGTGTGGCATCGTAAGAGTAGGCGATCATATGCGCTTTGTCGCTATAGACATTCTCTTTGTCTAACAATTTGTCAAAAAAGTAAATATGTGAATGGTCTAACATGGTTACTCCTCTATCTTGAATTTTTTGATCAGTTTTTGTTCAGGTGTATCGAGTTTGTTGATGTAGTTATATAGCGGTTTCGACTCGCGGTTATACTCTACTAACAACTCTAAGTAGTGAGGGTCATACGCTTCTAAAGGGCGACTGGCTGCTCCCCAGACCCACCAAGAAGTAGTGATCTCTTCAACGCGAGAATAAAATGGCAGTTTGGCACTCTTAGTTTCGAGTTCAACAGGGGTCAACTGTATGAGACTCATCGTTTGACAGTCAAGAGTAAATAGTGCATTGTTCACATAGGTATATAAAAGCCCGATCTCGGCCAGTCTGCAGTAACCGGAGATATCCTCTTTGAAGGGTGTAGGGTGTGCGTGGTATGAGAGGTAGGTGGCGAAATTGTCTGGATGAATCCACTCAACACCATGGATGTTTTTGGTGATGATATGATAGATGTCCTCACTCGGTGCCAGTAAAATTGCACGGGAATAGCCAAAGGCCAGGATGACTTCATCACCGACTTGCGCATGCCAGTTACCATTAGGCAAAGAATTTTGCTTCAACCCTTCATATTCAGAAAGTGTCAGTGTAGCAACACCTGCCGCAGCGTCAAACTCAGAGACAAAGGCATCAGCAACAATGACGCTGTGATCGTTCGTAAAATGACGAACGACAAAACCATGGACACCTTTGGCAATCTGTTTGACGTTGACGGTTGCACTTTTACTGTCGTCACTTACAGATTGAACAGGCAGGTGAAGCTCAGCCGCATATAAAAAGAGGGGGAGAAGAAAAAGCAATAGAAATTTTTGCACAAATTGTCCTAGTGTTTAAAAAATGTTGAGCAATTATATCTCAGTTTTTCTTTGTGGAGACCTAGAAGAAAGAGCTAAATAAAAAATATAGAAAATGGGTGAATCATTGTGCGAAAGCACCAAGATATGGGCTGTATTAGCTCTTGGTAAGTAAAAATTCGCTACCCTAACAAAATTCAAATGAGGGAGGAAGTTTTATATGCGACGACTCTTTATATTGATCTTGCTTCCTCTTGTTCTCAGTGCCGCAAAAGTTGAGTATCTGCGATGGGACAACGGTATGACCTATCTCAGTTTTTTAGCAAAACATGATCTGCCCTCAAAAACGCTCTATTGGAACCTTGATCATGAAGACCAAACACTTACTGAAGAGATCTATAGTGGGGTCAGGTATCAGATACTTCGAAATGACAATGGATCTATTGAACAGGTTCTTGTTCCTATCTCTGATGAGCTCCAGTTTCACATTTATAAAGATAAAAACGATAAGTACGCTTTTGAAGCCATACCTGTTCTTTACAGTTCAGAGCGGCTCTCCTTTACAACGACTGTTGAGAGTAACCCATCTTCTGCTATTTATAATGCTACGCACTCAAAACGGGCGATGAGCGCCTTTATCAGCGGCTTTAGAAAGTCGATAAACTTCTCTTTGCATGTACAAAAAGATGACCCGATCGTGATGATCTATGACCAGAAGTTTCGTTTTGGAAAACCTTTCTCCATGCCTCGTCTGCAGTTGGCAAAGATTCAGCTGCACGGTGAGTGGCATGGGGTTTATCTGGGTGCTGATGAACGCTACTATGATGCAAAAGGGCATGAGGTAGAGGGCTTCTTACTCGGTAATCCTGTAACCGGTGCGCGTATCAGTTCAGGCTTTACCGGTCGACGTTGGCACCCGGTACTTCATAAATATCGCGCTCACCTGGGGATTGATTATGCTGCACCGCGCGGGACCTATATTCGTGCGGCCGGAGCTGGAAATGTTATCGAGATGCGTCGCAGTAGAAGTTATGGGAACCTGACTAAGATCCGTCATGCAGATGGTTATGTGACACTGTATGCTCATCAAAAGAAGTTTCGAAAAGGGATGCGCAGAGGCAAGCGGGTCAAAAAAGGCGAGATCATCGGGTATGTCGGGACAACAGGCGTCTCATCGGGGCCGCACCTGCACTTTGGACTTTACAAAAATAACCGCGCCATTAATCCGCGCAGTGTAATTCAGGTAACAACTAAAAAACTTACGGGTCAAAAGAAAAGGCAGTTCCAAGATATTGTAAAGCGGTATAATGAAGAGGCTGAACTGATTTTAGCTGAGAATAAAAAGATCGATCGTTTTATGGATTTTGATCCTGTCTGTTATGTAAAACATGACCGATTCGAAGAGGAAGGGGAGTGCAATGCAACACTATGAGAATGAGATGCAACATGCACTTGAACTTTACCTAAAAGGTAGTGAAGAGCATGACCTGCATGCGAGTGAGGTTGCCTACCTTCTTAAAAAGATCCGTAAAGAAGACAAAGACGAGTTCTTTTCATCACTCTCTCGGATCCCGCAAGATGCGCGTGGGGATGTCCTTCTTGAACTGCCTGAAAAACTTAAAGATGAGGCGATCAGCTTCTTCTCGACAAAAGAGTTGGCCGAAGCGATTGAGGGTCTTGAGTCGGATGATGCAACCGACCTTATCCAAGATATCGACGAGTTCGATGAAGACAAGTCTGATGCTGTTATCGCGCACCTTGATGAAGACGATCGTGAAGAGATCGAACACCTTCTTCACTATGAAGAGGACCAGGCGGGTGCTTGGATGCAGACTGAACTTTTTGATGCAATCTTGGATGAGACGATCCAAGCAGCGCGTGACCGTCTGAAGGCGTTAAAGAGCGCAGGCGAATTGGAAAATGTTCATCAAGTCTTTATCATCAATGAAGAGCGACGACTGATCGCGACGGTACCACTTGAAGATGTGATCCTTTTTGATTTTTCCAAGACATTTAGAGAGCAGTTAGAATCTAGAGAGTTCCGTTCTGTTGAAGCCTCTGCAGATATCGAAGATGTTGCGTCAATATTTGAGCAGTTTGACCTCTCAGTACTACCGGTAGTGGATCGTCAAGGCCACTTGGTAGGACGTATCACCTCTGATGATATCTATGATGTTATCGAAGAGCGTGCAACAGATCAGATCTATAATCTTGCCGGGGTTAATGATGATGTAGAACAAGAAGAGGACCTTTTGGCGATCTTTAAAAACCGCGCTTCTTGGCTTTTTATAAACCTTCTTACGGCTATTTTAGCGTCGATAGTCATAGGTATGTTTGATGCTACCTTGGTTGCCTTTGTTTCGTTAGCTATTTTAATGCCGATCGTAGCTTCGATGGGGGGCAATGCAGGGACACAGACCTTGACCGTTATGGTACGTAAGATGGCGTTGGGTGATATCGACGTGGTCAATGCAAAACAGGCTGTCATCAAAGAGTTTATTGTCTCGCTGCTTAATGGTCTGATCTTTTCTGTGTTGATGGGGATCGTCGCTTATGTCTGGTTCGACATGCCTAAATTGGGGCTTGTCATCGGTTTGGCAATGATTATTAACCTTTTGATCGCTGGGACCTTTGGTGCACTGATCCCGTTAATGTTAAAACGTATGAACATCGATCCGGCTGTCGGCTCGACAGTAATACTGACGACGGCAACGGATGTTTTTGGCTTTTTAAGTTTCTTGGGTCTTGCCACTCTTATCTTAGTCAAATAGAAAAAGCTGCAGCTTTTTAACTTTCAATCGTCACTCCTGCGAAGGCAGGAGTATGCAAGTGCCCTTTACCCTTAAACATCGCGTCTTAACAATCTTCTTATTAAACTCTTAGAACAAAGCCTTTATACTAGTTAATTTTTCACTTTCATTTGAAATAGCAGGAGTTGAGATGAAACAGATATCAGTAACGCTTTTTGTACTATTTGGATTGAGCTCCGCGTTGGATGCACGTATCGACAATTATGATACAAAAGGGTTAAAGGTCTATACACAACATTGTAAGAAGTGCCACGGTAACCCTTATAAAGGTGCTGCCATGAAGAAGAGCCGTGAGTGGCAAAAACTCTTTGCTAACGATGCAAAAAAACTTGTCGACTTGCATAAAGAGAGCCCTGAGAGAGAGGAGGTCTCTGCTCTTGTCACACGAAAAAGCAAGATCAAACATCTCAGTAAGTTTTTAATACAGAGTGCCTCGGATTCCGGTGTTGTCACAAGTTGTGACGGTAACTTCTGTGGACGATAAGTTTGCGCGTTACGATATAATTATTTTATGTATATAATAAAAAATATCTCATTAGAATCGTGCAGCGAATCGGCTTTTGTCAAACTGGAGCGGATGCATTACACTCAAGGCGGCGAGAAACGAAGTTGGGATCTCGCCCAGGTCCATGACAGTGTGGCCATACTCATCTACCATAAAGGCAAAGATGCCTTTGTCCTTGTCAAACAGTTTCGCCCGCCTGTCTACCTCAAAAATCAAGACGGTTTTACCTATGAGCTTTGTGCAGGGATCGTTGACAAAAAGATGTCGCTAGTTGAGATCGTGCAAGAAGAGATAGAGGAAGAGACAGGTTACGCTGTGAGTGTTGAGAGAATAGAGAAGATCACCTCATTTTACACGGCTGTCGGTTTTGCAGGCGCTAAACAAGAGCTCTATTATGTTGTAGTGGATGAGGATGACAAAGTACATGAGGGTGGCGGCATTGATGTGGAGGCGATAGAGGTTGTCTATCTTCCTACCGCTAAAGCCAAAGCATTTCTTTATGATGAAAGCAAGGTCAAAACACCGGGGATGATGTTTGCTATGACCTGGTGGTTCAGTGAGAGAGGGCTCTCTTAGAACTCGTAACTAGCGTTGACGTAGAAGTAGCGTCCCGGTTCGTTCATTAACATAACATCACTGCTCCCAAGACTAAGCAGAGTGAGGTCAACATAGGTATTAGAGACTGCATATGTTTTGTCAAACACATTGTCAACACCGGCAGCTAAACCGAAACCGTATGGGAATTTGTGGTCTACTTTTAGGTTCATAACACCCCAAGAAGCAAGTTCTTGTTCGCCATTGTCTGCATCATAGTTTTTCCAAGTATCAGCAGCAACAAACTCGACTGTTGCTGTGCTCTCTTGGTAGTAGACGTAGTTAAGAGCTACGTTACCTTTTAGAGGTGGGATCTCTGCTAGGTCAATGTCTGTCTGACCCGCAAGTGGCTCATCTTTTTCACCACGCTGATAAGCAATACCGAAGTCTGCATAAAGGTTATCAAGTGCATAGTAGCTACCAATGATCTCTAGACCATAAATTGTAGCATCAATATTCTCAAAAGCGTTCACTGCCTGCCCCATGCCATTGACATTGCTGGAGTTAAAGTAGATATAGTCTTTCAGAACACTGTAAAAGAGTTTTGTTTTTAGTGTAAAGCTTTCATACTTGTTTTCCATTCCAAGATCGACTTCATAATTGGTTGTCTGTTTAAGATCAGGCGTACCTGCTTCGTTGCCCATCAGGCCATAGAAGTAAAGCTCTCTCGCATCAGGGACACGAGAAGCTTTACCTATACCGCCAAAAAACTGTAGATTCGATGTTGCATTGTATGTAGAAAAGACATTTGCACTTAGAGTATTGTAATCATTACTTTGCTGATCGCTAGCAGGTGTGATTGTAGTGTCATCGTAGCGTAGGCCCAGTTTTACATTCCATGCTCCAAAGTTGTTATCCAGCTCAGTAAAAATCGCGATATTGTCTGTATCAACATCGTTCATACTAACATCACTCCACATTGGATTTATGTTTGTGGCTGGATGATCATTTACAGTGTACTCGCCATCCCAGTTGCGTTTACTCCCGTCAAGCCCTACTTTTAACTCCAAATTGTCAGTAATATCAGTGGTATTGATAACTTTAATACCCTGCATTTCAGTCGTTAATTTACTGACTTTGACACCACCTTGCGGAAGAGGCAAAGTACTTGACACTCTATACTCTGTAGACATAGGGTGTTCTACATCTGAGTAGTAGTATTGAAAGTCAAGCTCTTTAGAGAATGAGGCGATGTCACGGATGACATATTCGGCAGTGTAGAGGTTTGAGTCATCATACAGTGCATCCATCTTGCTGTTAGGATATAAGATGTCATCACTGCGGTTTGCCATATAGCCAAAACGAAGCTCTTGGTCATCAGTAATATCAATAAAGATCTTAGCTGTTCCCGTTAGTTTGGTGTACGCATCCATATCTCTATACTGGTCCTGATAAGCGGTAGCTGCCGGTGCTTGTCCCGCTGCGATTGCATTATCAATCTGATCAGCAAAGGTGTTGCCGTCACCATCTTCATACTGCCCGCTTGTCTCACCCGACATACTTAGCAAAAATCTGAAACGTCCCACCCCGCCACTTACTGAAGCAGCAGCTTTTTTATAGTCAAAACTTCCATAACCGAGGTTGACATCTCCATGGAGCTCTTCTGTCGGTTGTTTGGTGGTGATCTTTACAGCACCGCTGAGTGTTCCAAAGTTTTGAACATCGTAAGGTCCTTCAGTGACCTCGATACTCTCAATATTGTTAGTTGCGATATGTGAGGTTGTCGGGTCCATACGGTTTGGACAGGCACCATAGATCTTTCCATCATCTACAAGGACATTGATGTTGTCTTTTTTCTGTCCGCGCAAGATGATGTCGTTGGCAATCCCGCTGCGGCGCACTAAAGAGACACTCGGTACTTTGTTGGCAAGTGCTTCTGCAACGTCAGCAGACTTTATCTCTTCGCCGCTTACATCTTCTAAGGTGGTACTCTCTACAGCAATAGCGTCAAGCTCCACTTCTGCAGCACTAAGCATGGCTGCACAAGCTAGAGATAGGTAGACAAGTCTTTTCATTTTTTCTTCCTTTAAGTTCAATTACATTTATAAGTTCACATGAAGTATAAATAAAGAGTGTTACATTAGCGTTAATTTTGTCACTAAAAGGAGGAGATAGGCGTGTGAAATCTTTGATATAATGCGTCTTATGAACAGATCAGACAAAATCAAACGTATCACACTTATTTTTCTTGCAGTGCTCGCTTCGGGCTATTTTATGTACACAGGTTTCTCTATACTGATGTCAGAGGATGAAACAACCCCAGTATCACCTCAAGGCATTACTGAAGTTTCAGAGTAACCTCTTTAGGAAACTGCATCGTCACGCAGTGCAGTGAACCGTGCTGGCGGATGAGTACCGAACAGTCTACTCCTATCACCTCTCTGTCTGGAAAAGCTTTTTTGATGACGTTTAATGCCTCTTCGTCATGGCTATCGTTGTAGGTCGGGACGATCACGGCACCGTTGATGATCAGGAAGTTGGCATAGGTGGCAGGCAACCGTTCCTCTTCAAAATAGATGGCATCAGTCATTGGCAAGGCGAGAAGTCTGAAGGGCTTCTCCTTAAGATCTCGAAATGTCTGAAGCTCTTTTTCCATCTTTGACAAGGCCTCAAAATGCTCATCGTTTTCATCTTGGCACTGTACATAGACGATCGTCTCTCTGTCCGTAAAGCGGGCCAGAGTGTCGATATGGCTGTCGGTGTCGTCACCGGCCAGATAACCGTGATCGAGCCAGAGGACTTTTTGTGTTCCCAGATTCTCGTTTAAGATGCTCTCAATTTCGAATTTTTGCGTCAGCTTGACGTTGCGGTTTGGGTTGAGAAGGCACTCTGTCGTTGTGAGTAAGATGCCCTCACCATTGGATTCGATAGCCCCGCCTTCAAGAATAAAACGCTGCTTTTTGTAGGCGGCACCGTAATAGTTGGCAATTTTTGCTGTTAAGGCATTATCGAGAGACGCATCAAATTTGTTGCCCCAGCCGGTAAAGGTGAAATCGATTACGGTTGGTTCACCGTTTTGAAGAACAGTGATACCGCTGCAATCTCTTGCCCAGGTGTCATCACTCTCTTCTTGAATAAAATAGATGTTTGCCGTTGTAGAAAAGTAAGCTTTGACTCTGTTGATGTCATCACAGACAATCAGACACTTTTCAAATTTGGCAATAGCCATAGCAATAGCGACAAAGTTTTTCGAGGCCTCCTCAAGATATGGCGCCCAGTCGCTGTTGGCATGGGGAAAGATGAGCTGAACAAAGGATTGCTCTTCAAATTCGGCAGGCAGCCGTAAGATATCTTTTTTTCCATTTTCCATTTACGATTTCCTATTTCCCATGCGAAGCATTCTCTTGCTATAATCGCACATGGCAATTATTCGACTCAGCCGCAAGGCATATTTTCATAATCTCGACATTATCGCACAAAAAGTCGGTGCTGTCTCTAAAATCGCGGTGGTCTTAAAAGACAACGCGTATGGACATGGTCTTCTTGAGATGGCAAAACTCTCAAAAGAGTACGGTATCAGAGAAGCAGTGGTTCATAATGTCGGTGAAGCAGGCGAGATAAAAGAGTACTTTGAAAAAATATTAGTTCTAGCAGGACATGAGTACGTCGTTGATGAGAAATTGCATTATGCGATCAATACACTCTCACAGATCGATAAGATGCCGGGCGGCGCTCTTGTAGAACTCAAGGTTGACACGGGGATGCACCGCAATGGTGTCGCGATGGATGAGCTTGAAAAAGCGCTTTCTCAGATCAGTGAACAGGGACTTGTTTTAAAAGGGGTCTTTACCCATAATCGCAGTGCAGACACCTTGAGTTCAGAGTGGTTTTGGCAGCGAAAAAACTTTGAAAAAGTAAAAGAGCAAGTGTCGGCACTTCAAACTGAGTATGGTTATGAGACACCTCGTTTTCACTCATCTAACTCAGCATCCACCTTTCGTTTCAAAAAGTTTAACGAAGATCTTGTTCGAGTAGGAATAGCCGCTTACGGCTGTCTAGAGATGGATCAGACGCTAGAGCAGCCTGACTTGCAACCGGTGATGACATTAACAGCACAAAAAATTGCTACGCGCAGACTTCAACAAGGTGAACACGTTGGTTATAACGCAACGTTTAGAGCAGAGAAAGAGATGGTTGTCTCAACCTATGATGTGGGGTATGCCGATGGTCTGCTCCGAGCGGCCTCAAACAGGTACACAAGCCCTGAGGGTGAACAACTCCTTGGTCGCATCTCTATGGACAATAGCTCTTTTACAGGCGAAAAAGAGGCGTTGGTGATCTTTGAGAATGTGAACCGTTATGCCGAAGCTGCCGGGACGATAGGGTATGAGATTTTAGTGGGTCTGCATCCCGAAATAAAAAGGGTGGTTATTTAACCCTTCGGGTCATCCAGTAGCGTTTTTTCCAGTAAGGATCATTGATGCTAGAGATAATAACGCCTTGGCTCGAAGAGGCGTGCATAAAGTCCCCATTTTGTAAGTAGATGCCGACATGGCGTGTGTTGTACCCTGTTTTAAAAAAGACCAGATCGCTAGTTGTTATGCTCGAACGTGATACTTTTTTACCGTAGTTGGCCAATGTTTTGGTGGTACGAGGGACATTCATGTTAAAAAGGTCTTGATACGCTCTTTGGACAAAGGCCGAACAGTCGATGCCGTTGGAGCCAAACCCGCCAAGTTTGTAAGGGGTCTGATGCCACTTGTTGTGGTAAGGGTAGAGTTTGTCAAGGTCGCTGTTGTTGGCCTGCGGGCTGTGCGATGATGCATTGCTTTGGGGTGAACGTGTCGAACAGCCACTGAACACTGCTAAAGCAAGGATTAAAAGTGCAACACGGAAGCTAAACATTTCAGTTGCTTATTTTGATGATCGCTTGGGCAAAGATCACCCCGTCGATCCCTTCGCTGATCTTCTCTTCAAGGCTCTCATCGCGCTCCAACCGGCACAAGATCTTGGCATCAAAAAGGTAGTTCTCGGCGACGTTTTGTGCTGACTTTGCCAGGTTTTCTTTGACAAGAATGTACTTTGCCCCAAGGTTATGCGCATAGACCACTTCGCTCAGGTTGGCAGCTTCAAGTGCAAAAGAGAGACGGTTTTGCTGCATATGTTTGATGATATCAAGATTAGACTCTTTAAAGTGAATAAAGAGAGTACTGTTAGCAGGCGTATGTTCGATCTCATCTATCTCATCGATATGATAAAACGGTTCAAAGTCGATGTAAGGGTGACCAAAAAGAAGCATTCTAACCCCTTATGCTTTGTCTCGACATTCTGTCGAGCAGTAGAACTTTCCTGAAGAGACGATGGCCTCACCGGTGCTGATGTAGGTGCTGCAGGTTGCACACTCTACCATGGTCTCTTCATCATCTTTTCTCTTTTTATTGTCATGACGCTCTTTAGTAAGAGGGGTGCTTTTTTTGAAAAAGAAGAAGTAGATGGCAGCGATAACGACGATAATAAGCAGTATTTTTAATAACATGGACTCTCCTTAGACCTCGATAACAAGGTAGTGACGGTTTTGTGTCTGAATGATCTGATGTTTAAGTGAAGCGTCCACTTCATCAAAAACGCGTTCGCCTTTGTAAAAGAGGAGTTTGCTCCCTTCATGCACAAATGGCTTACTTAGTTTCATCAACATCTTGGTATCTGTTACCGCCCGTGAGGTGACAAGGTCTATAGGACGAGGCTCCAGCTCTTCAACACGGCAGTTAGCCACAGTGACATTTTTTAGTCCAAGATCGGCTTTGATGAACTGTAGAAAACTGGCCCGTTTTTGTAAGGGCTCGCATAAGATGACCTCTGTCTCAGGCAGAGCAAAAGCAAGGATCATACCGGGAAAACCAGCCCCCGTTCCAATGTCCAAGATGTTGTTGACCTTAGGCAAAAAAGAGACAGGAAAGACAGCATCGTAGATAAACTTGTCCATCAGCTCTTCATTTTTAGCCCCGGTCAGGTTATGGATCTTATTCCATTTTTTGAGGTGCTCTTTGTAGCGTTTGACATACTCAAAGAACTGTTCATCAAGAACGATCTGATCTTCCAATAGTGCTGCTTTTATATTCATGAGGGTCTCTTAGAAAGTATAGAATTTGTAATTTAGACCACCATAGACGGCACCGGCATTGAAGTCCGTGTCCTTATCTTTAAAGGTCCAATAGTGACGGTAAGCCAGCTCGATCTCAAAATCGGCAGGCAGCAAGAAGATCAGTCCTGTTTGCAGACCCCCCATAACAGCTGTCGTAGAGGTAGTGTTAACATCAGCAATAGAAGCACCCATGCGTGCACCAAAAAAGAATTTTGCTGTTGACTTGGCGATAACTTTAAACTCGTTGCTGATACCTTCAAGAGCCAGGTAAGGGTTCTGTGTCTTGTTGATAGGTTGGTCCATGTTATCGGCGACTGTGTACCCCAGATAGATACGGCTGTTTTTTTCTCGCAAACCGATCTTTAGACCATATTCAGGTCCATAAACATAGTCATTTCCTGTTGCGGTATTTGAGAGTTGTGTCCCGGTGGCACCGCCTTCGATACCGATAAACCACTCGGAGTCTTCAGCTGATAGAGAGAAAGGGAGTATAAGGAGTAAAAAGAGAGATAAAAGTTTCATATAACAAGGCCTTGATTAATAGTCTATTTTTGAATCTTTATCATATAACATAAGCGCTCAAAAAAAACTTCACTTCTATTTATATTGGATGAAATTGAAATTGAAATTGTTCTTATACAGTTGTAAAAGCACCTTGCAGCTGTTTTACAGAAGGTGGCCCATCTCGTCTTTCTTGACTTGAAGATACCCTTCGTTATGCTCGTTTGGATCGATGATGATCGGTAGACGTTCAATGATCTCTATATCTTTCAGAGAGTTGATCTTATTAGGATTATTGGTAAGCAGACGGATCTTTTGAATGTTGAAATGCTCTAAAATGGTGGTGACGACCTCATAGGTACGTTCATCTGCAGCAAACCCAAGTTGGTGGTTGGCCTCGATGGTGTTAAGCCCCTTGTCTTGCAGTGCATAAGCGTTGATCTTGTTAAGGAGACCAATGTTACGACCCTCTTGACGTAGATAGATCACCATACCGCCTAGCTGTTCGACTGTCTTAAGTGCAAATTCGAGCTGGTCACGACAGTCACATTTCAGGCTGCCGATGGCATCACCTGTCAGGCACTCTGAATGAACGCGGACAACTGGAGAATCACCGAGGGGCTCTTTGTAAATGACAAGGTGCTCTTTATGTGCTTCTTGAAAAGCTTTGACCTTAAAATCGCCAAAACGAGAAGGCAGGTTGGCTACATCTGAGATTTTTATCTTCATTTTTTCTATTCTACTTATTTTTAATAATCTAATCGATATTATATTGTTAATAGAATTATACATAAAAAACACCTATTCAAGCTATAAGCTAAAGGCTATTAATGTTTCAGCGATTTCGTCGTAACCGTTTAAACCCGCATCTTCGTGCTCTTGTTCGCGAGACACATGTCTCAACTGATGACTTTATCTACCCGCTGTTCGTCCGTCCCGGAGAGGGTATTAAAACTGAGGTCGCTTCGATGCCGGGTGTCTTTCAAATGAGTATCGATGAGGCAGTAAAAGAGTGTGATGAACTTAAGAGACTGGGTCTTAACTCTATTATACTCTTTGGTATTCCAGAGACAAAAGACTCGGTAGGTTCAGATGCGCTCTGTGAACATGGGATCATCGCTGAAGCAGTGCGCAGTATTAAAAAAGCGCACCCGGACATGTTTGTGGTGACAGACCTGTGCTTTTGTGAATACACGGACCATGGACACTGCGGAATCATCGATCATGTACATGAGACGGTAGATAACGACGCTACTCTTGAGATCTCAGGCAAACAGGCCTTGGTACATGCCAAGGCAGGAGCCGACATGATCGCACCGTCTGGAATGATGGACGGCATTATCGAGACACTGCGTAAAGCCCTGGATGAAGGCGGGTATGAGAACTTGCCGATTATGAGTTATTCGACTAAATTTTCGAGTGGTTATTATGGACCATTTCGTGATGTAGCGGAGTCTACGCCATCTTTCGGTGATCGCGGCTCTTATCAGATGGACCCGGCAAATCGTCGTGAAGCGATCAATGAGAGTATCGCTGATGAAGCACAGGGTGCTGATATCTTAATGGTAAAACCTGCCTTGGCATATCTTGATATCATTCGTGACATTAAAGAGAACACCCGCCTGCCGCTTGCTATCTATAATGTCAGTGGCGAGTACGCAATGCTTAAATATGCAGGGGAAAAAGGCCTCATCGATTATGATCGTGTCCTGATGGAAACGATGATTGCTTTTAAACGTGCGGGTGCCGATATTATTATCTCCTACCATGCAAAAGAAGTGGCAAAGCTTTTAGGTTAAGATGTATTGATGACCAACTCCGTTCTCTACTTTCTTAGCCGTTTTAGCGTTAAGTTCAAAGTCGGTTTTCTGATCCTTTTTTTGATCACGGGAATCGTCTTTTGGAACCTCTCTTATATTTCGACTAACTACAGTCTTTATGCTACAAAGGTGACAAACTTAGAATCTTTGGAGAAGGTACGAGAGATCGAGAAGTTGATCGCCTCTTTTCAAGAAGAGCGCCGAGAAGCACTTACCTTTTTGTATGTCACACATGACCCTGCTGCTTATAATCGTGCTGTTGAAGTGACAAAAGTCAAACTTGCTGAACTCCAAGGCCTGATGCAAAACTGCACCTTTAAAAAGAAGCAAAACATTATTCGTCAAAGTCTTGACAACTTTCCAACGATACGCAAAGAGCTTCTCTCCCAAAAGCTCAGCGGTACAGAAGTGGTTCGATATTACACGGATGGGGTTATCAAGCATCTTATCGACATTGTTGCAGCCATTACCCAAAACAACAGTGCGGGTGGCTTTGTCTCCTACTCCGATATGATAAATGCAGTAGAGTACAGCGCACTAGAGGCTGATCTGACAATGGCAGTGATGGGTGAAGGTTCTCTCAGTGCCGATCTTTTTGAAGTGATTGTGCTGCAAAGCGGTAAGGCTCAGAGTGAACTTGACAGCTTTAAACGTATTGCTGACCCTGTTGCCATCAAAAAGTTATATGCAAGTTATCGAAACGGTGATTTTGTAGAGATGAACATCCAAAAAGAGAACTTTCGAAACCATGTTTTCAAGATTAAAGGTGACCCTTTTGACCTGAATGCTTGGAGTGGTGCGACTAAAACTTATATACAAAACCTTCGACTGATCTCAGATTTTGAACTTGAACAGCTCTCTTTGCAACTGCAAGCGGAGACGGAGCGTTACCTTTCGAGAGTCTATAAAGACCTGGCAATGTTGATCATTCCTATCTTAATAGTAGGGATGATCGCCTATTTTATCTTTTTGGATATCAATATCGCACTGCGAACAATGTTGGATTTTTTGAGCGGCCGTCGTTCTGATGAGACAAAGAAAGATCGTCTTCTGCTGCTCAAATCGCCAAGTGAGTTGGGGCAGGTCTATCGTAAACTTTTTGCCTTTAATACAAAGATCAACAAACAGTTCAAGATCATTCGTCAAAACTATGAGTTAGACACTTTGACCACGCTTCCGAATCGTGTCAAGTTGTTAAATGTCTTGGAAGAGGCACTTAATGAGAACAAAAAGTTCAGTCTGCTTTACATCGATATCTACAACTTCTCATTGATCAATGACTCCTTTGGTCAATCGGTTGGTAATATCTATCTTAAAGAGACTGCAGATGTTTTAAAAGATATTGTCAAAAAGATCGCTATCGATCCGATGATGAAACTGCAAGTCTACCGTATGGGCTCAGACGAGTTTGTGATCGTCTGTGCCAATCAACAGTATATTTCACGTGTTGTAGAGGCATTGACCGACACCTATTTGGTGAGATGTAATGGTATAGATATGCCGCTGACCTTTAACTTTGGTTTGGCACACAGCAGCGAGACCTCTACCCGAAGTTCTATCTTGACACAGGCTGAGTTGGCTGTGAAAGATGCCATCGCCAATCAGCAACGTTACCGTGTCTACACCGGTGATGACTCGTATAAGATCAGATACCAGACAAATCTGGAGTGGGTCAAACGTATTAAAAATGCTTTTGAACAAAACCGTTTCGAGGCCTATTTTCAGCCTATAGTCTCGACTAAAGACGAGAGTTGTTCTAAGTTTGAAGTCTTGATCCGCCTGCGCGAAGAGGATGGGGCTGAGGTTATCTCACCTATTGAGTTCCTGCCTGTTTTACAGAAAATGGGGCTTGAAAAACGTCTGACAAAGGTGATCATCGATCAGAGTTTCGAGTTGATGCGCCGCTGTGATAAAGATATCGCTATCAACATGACACGTGATGACCTGGATGAGGATATGCTGGGATACCTAGAGAGAAGTCTGCATCTGCATGATGTTAAGGCCTCAAGTGTTTCGATTGAGTTAGTGGAGACAGAAGCGTTGCTACAAGAGCAGTATATAAAGATCATTCAAGATATGAAAGCATTGGGCTTTAAGATCTCGATTGATGACTTTGGTACAGGGTATTCAAATTTTGCCTACTTGACACAGATCAGACCTGACTTTCTTAAGATCGACGGTTCGTTGATAAAAGATATCGACGTCAATGTTGAAAGTCGTAACATTGTTAAGGGGATCGTGGACCTTGCCCGTTCGCTGGGCATTACATTGATCGCAGAATATGTCAGTACACCAGAGATTTATGTTATTATTAAAGAACTAGGTATCGACTACGCACAAGGCTACCACTTTGGCAAGGCTGAAAGTTGCGATGTTATTTTAGAAAAAGGAAATAAGTGAGACATTTTTTAACACTCAAAGATTATACTAAAGAGGAGATCTTGGAGATCATCGACTTGGGCTTAGCAATTAAAAAAGAGCTTAAAAGCGGTGAAAGAAAACCTCATATGCCAAACAAAACTCTTGCAATGATCTTTGAAAAGAGTTCAACACGAACACGTGTCAGTTTCGAGACAGGTATTTTTCAACTGGGTGGACATGGTCTCTTTTTATCTAACCGTGACATCCATTTGGGACGCGGTGAACCGGTCAAAGACACGGCGCGTGTTATCTCATCGATGTGCGACATGGTGATGATCCGCACCTTTGCACACTCTATGTTGGAAGAGTTTGCTGCATACTCCAAGGTACCGGTTATCAATGGGTTGACAGACTCATATCACCCTGTACAGCTTTTGGCAGATTATATGACAATGGTCGAAAATAACAAAAGTGAAAATATTGTGGCAGCGTATATAGGTGATGGCAACAATATGACGCACTCATGGATGATGCTAGCGGCAAAACTTGGGTTTGAACTGCGAATTGCAACACCGCATGCCTATGAAGTGGATCCTCTCATACGATCAGAAGCTGAGGCCATAGCTAAAGAGAGCGGTGCAAAACTGATCTTTACAAATTCTCCTCATGAGGCTGTTGCAGGTGCAACAGTTGTCACAACAGATACGTGGGCATCAATGGGTCAGGAAGATGAAAAAGAGGAACGCATCACAGCATTTGGCGGTTTTATCGTGGATGAAGCGCTGATGGCAGAAGCTGATGGTGAAGCGATCTTTTTACACTGTCTACCGGCTTACCGTGGTCAAGAGGTGAGTGAAGCTGTTTTAGAAGGGGCACAGAGTGCTGTTTTTGAAGAGGCTGAAAACCGCCTGCACGCACAAAAAGGTCTGATGGTCTGGTTGGATCGACAACAGTAAAAGTGACACAACCGAGTATCTATTACTTTTACTTTGAATAGATACACCTTCAATACTCATCGGATCTCGTTATAACTGTTTTTATTTCTTATATATTTTCCTCTCTTTTAAATAGTGATTTCATATAATCATGGTTTTAAGAGAACCTTTCTTACTATATTGTATACTCTTGAAATTATATTTAGTTCTTAAGGTTGATTATATGTTTAAAATTGGAATTTCACTTCTTCTCTTTGCTGGTCTAAGCTTTGCTGCTTCACCGGAGGTGGCACCTGGACTTACTGCAAAGTATAAAGATTCAAGTAACTGTAAAAGTTGCCATATGCCGATTGTCAAAGAGTGGCAGAAGTCGTATCATGCTAAGTCTCATTATGGTAGTAATGAGTATCTGCGCGCTTCGATGGACTATATACAACGTAAAACACGAAAATCTATCAATGCCGTCAAAGTCCAGTGTGCTGTATGTCATAATCCACGTATCGCAGTTACTGAGACTGATACCGATTATGAGATAGCGGCAGTAATGAATCTTGACAAAGACTCAGCCATTAACAAAGCAGTTCGGAGTGATGACATAGCAGAGGGGATAAACTGTCTAGTTTGTCATAATATTGACAGTATTGATGAGAACCTTCCAGCTTCTAAACGCGGTATTCACCGTATAAAGTGGAATCCGGTCGGTACTATGAGCGGACCGTTTGATGATGCAAAATCACCATATCATAAAACACAACAACGTGATTTTTTTAGTGAAGACCCTAAAAAGCTCTGCTTTACCTGTCATGCCAACGACCGCTCTGTAAGTGGATTGGTCTTTGCCAATACGCAAAAAGAGTATAAAGAGACACAAAAGCAGTGTGCTGATTGTCACATGAGCCCGAAAAAAGAAGGTGTAGCGAGTACGCTTGCTATTGACAACGGCAAACCGAAAAAACGTATGGTTCGTGAACATCTCTTTGTAGGAGCGCACTCTGCACCAATGTGGGAAGGTACATTAGATGTCACCGGCAATAAAGAGGGTAAAAGCCTGGTTGTAACCATCAGCAACGATAACCCGCACAACATTCCAACGGGCTTTGGCGCAAGAGAGATACTTGTTGAGATTGTCTATATGTCAGGAAGCAGTGTCGTTGAGAAAAGAGAGATCTCATTAAGCCAGCATTATACGGACAAGCGTGGTAAGGTGACGATCCCTCACCTTGCGGTAAAAGCTACAGAAGATCTCTCTATTCCTGCAAATGGTGAGCGCAGTTTCTCTATCGCTATCCCTGAAGGTGCTGGAAATGCGGTAGTAACAGTCTCATATAGACTAGTCAATGATGAAGTTCGAAAACTACTGAAACTTAAAGAGAAAGAGTGGGGTCAAAAGAAGTTTATCACTAAAAGAAATATTCGCTTTTAAGAGGCTGATGCCTCTTTATGACGTGATGTAGAGTATTACCCGCGCATCTGCATCGTGACTAGAAAGTCTTCACCCTCTTGTCTAACTGCAAACTGATGTTTGCCACAAAAGTCATCATTCATTTTACGCGCAAGTTCACCTGCTTCGATTAGTGCGTCATCTTTATCACTGAAACTTGACTCTGTTGACATGTTAGCACGACGGACACAGCCACACTCTCTTTCTATAATAACTTTATACATACTATATTTCCTGTTTATTAGTTTGGCGAAGTATAGTTAAAGAGATTTAAGAGGAGATAAGGAGTGTAAACTCCTTATGTGTATTAAGATTTAGAGTAACTCTTAGTATTTAATACCAGTGGCTTGACGAACTTTTTCGATGATCGGCATCGCAATGTTACGTGCTTTTGATGCGCCAAAAGCAAGAATCTCCCGGACTTCATCCTGGTTGTTTTCGAAATACTCTCGTTTTTCACGGTAAGGACCGAAATACTCCCAGATCAGATCATGAAGGTAGAGTTTAAAGTGACCGTGACCTTCACCACCGCGTTTGTACCGCTCTTGAAGCTCTTTCTGCTCACTCTCATTCAAAAAGAGTTTGGCAATGTTATAGACGTTACACTCTTCATACTCTTTTGGATCTTCCAGAGGTATCGCCTCGGTGACGATTTTTTTAATAGTCTTTTGCTGTTTTTTCTCTTCGCCGAAGATATTGATAGTATTGCCATAAGATTTCGACATCTTCTGTCCATCAATGCCTGGAACGGTTGCGACATTGTCATCCACGCGGTGCTCCGGGATCACAAAGATGTCGCCGTGTTGGTTGTTGAACTTAGTCGCAATATCGCGTGCCATCTCAACATGCTGGATCTGGTCTTTCCCAACCGGAATGATGTCAGAGTTGAAAAGCAAGATATCTGCTGCCATCAAAACCGGGTATGAGAAGAGGTTATGGGTACTTGCAATCCCTCTGGCTGTTTTGTCTTTATAGCTGTGGCCGCGTTCTAACAGTCCCATTGGTGTAAAAGCGGAAAGCGCCCAGTAGAGTTCAAGGACCTCTTTAACATCTGACTGCACCCAAAAGGTCGATTTTTGCGGGTCCATACCTAAGGCTAAAAAGTCGATGGCTGCTTGCATGGTCAAGGATGCAAGGCGTTCACCATCAGCAACGCTTGTCATGGCATGATAATTGGCGATAAAGGCAAAGACCTCACTGCTCTCTTGTGAATCGATCATCTGTTTGATCGAACCAAAGTAGTTACCGATATGAAGATCGCCTGATGATTGGATTCCAGTTAAAATGCGCACATTAACTCCTCTATTAGGGCTATTTAATTGCGCAATTATAGCCAATTAGCCTCTATTTACTATTATTTGAATCCTGAGTTACGCTTTGTTAATTTTTTATTAGATTAGATGTGATATTCTAAAGTATATCAAGAAAAAAGGATTAATTATGAATATTCAAATTCGAGCTAAAGACATTACTCTAAATGAGCAGACTAAAACGCATATCGATGCAGCAGTTGAGCAATTTATGAAATATGGTCTAGATATTACTACTACTAATGTTGTTTTATCAAAAGAGAAAAATGGTGTAGGTGTCGAGTTTGAGTTTCATATTGCCCACAACACTCCGGTGGTCATCAGTCAGATTGATAAAGACCTTGATGCGGCTATTGATTTAGCAATTGATCGTGCAAGTAAAGCACTGCGTCGTCTGCATGATAAAAATGTCACACGTCGCGGCGGTTCTATCAAAGATATCGAGGTTGAAGAGCAAGAAGTTTAATCTTTCATCTTCACCCAAAAAGCTTAACATCAGACGTTAAGCTTTTTATACTGCAACAGATAGATCTATCGTCTAAACTTTCACATTTTCATTTAAAATACATCTTGTAATATAATCATAAAATAGAGAGAACTAAAATTATGGATAAAATCAAAGTCGTCTGTCCTCACTGTTCAAAAGTAAATGCAATACCCTACAAAGAGTCTTACAACAGAGCGAATTGTGGCGAGTGTAAGGGTTCACTGCTTGATACAAAACCGATCCAGCTTACGGGTTCCAATTTTGACCATCATCTTGTTAATAGTGATATTGTTGTCATCGTTGATTTTTGGGCACCTTGGTGTGGACCTTGTAAGATGATGGGGCCCGCTTTTGAAGAGGCAGCTTCTGCCTTTGCTCTGAAAGCTCGGTTTGCCAAGTTAAACACAGAAGAGCACCAATCGCCCTCAGCCAAATTTGGTATTCGTTCTATTCCGACAATGATCGCATTTAAAAACGGGAAAGAGATAGACCGTGCTTCTGGTGCTTTAAGTGCTGAACAGATCAAACAGTGGGTAAGACAATTTATCTAAACTGATTTGGAAGGCACACTTTATTAGAGGGGTAATTTACCCTTAGCTTGCTATAATTCCCCAATTGTTTTCAGGGGTCTACTATTCGTCTTTTACTGCTTCTTCCATTTTTTATTTTTTGCACACTGCTTGCTGAAACAAAAGAGCAAGATCCAAACCCATTTTCTATTCGTATAGGCGGTGGCTACGCGGATAAAAACGATCTGGGTGAGGTCCTTACGGGAAATTGGCACATTTTTGAAAAGAACACTGCTGTGATCAATCTTGATGGCGGATGGAGGTTTGTCCATAATGCCTTCGATCTGCCTTTTGATTTTTATCTCAAAGGGGGGATTTCGCGCTTTTACGAAAGAGGGTATCAGGATGACTTTTTCGAAGGGACGCTCTATGTCAAAGCGTATTGGAAGTTCGATTTTTTGCAAAACCGCATCCGCGTAGGTTTAGGTGAAGGGTTTTCGTATGCCCAAGAGGTCCCTGTTGTCGAATCGGATGAGGCAAGCGATGGAATAACATCAAAATTTCTGAATTATCTGGATATCTCGGCAGATTTTGATCTGGGGCGTCTTATCCGTGTAGATGCACTCCAAGAGCTGTATATAGGTTATACTATAAAACATCGTTCCGGTGTGTTTGGTGCCTATAATAGTGTGAGCCATGGCGGTTCAAACTACCATATGTTAACAGTAGAGAAAAACTTTTAAAGGATAAAAATGTATCAATGGATGTTATGGTTTCACATCATCTCAATGGTCTCTTGGTTTGCAGTGCTCTTTTACCTGCCTCGTCTTTTTGTCTATCACGCTGAGAATGCAGACAATGCAGGCTTTATCGAGGTCGTTAAAGTGATGGAGATGAAGATCTATAAGTACATAGGTGTACCTGCTTTCTGGGCGACACTGATATCTGGAATTGCTCTGATCTTTATGTACCCGACAAACATCTTTGCAACAGGCGGCTGGTTCCACGTCAAGCTTCTCTTTGTGGCGATCTTAATCGCGTATTTCTTCTCAATGGGGTACTACCGTACAAAACTATTGCATGATAACTGTACAAAAAGCGGAAAGTTTTTTAGGTTTTATAATGAAGGACCGACGATCTTACTTTTGATCATCGTTGCTATGGTGGTTGTTAAACCGTTTTAAT
>JBATWM010000051.1:0-4996 GCA_049672605.1 Sulfurimonadaceae bacterium | reverse complement strand
TACTTGCCTATAAATTTACAGGCAGACGTTTTGACTGCGGCTCGGTTGACGGGTTTGTCGAAGCAACCAACTATTTTTATCAAAAATCAAAGGACAACTAGATGAAAGGTATTATTTTAGCCGGCGGCAGCGGAACACGACTCTACCCAATCACTAAAGGGATCTCCAAACAGTTGGCACCTATCTATGATAAACCGATGATCTACTACCCGCTCTCGGTATTGATGCTCTCGGGTATTACCGAAGTCCTTATCATCTCAACACCTCAGGATCTGCCACGTTTCGAAGAGCTTTTAGGTGATGGCTCCGACATTGGTATGTCATTCAGCTATAAAGTCCAACCCTCTCCGGATGGTCTTGCCCAAGCCTTTATTATCGGTGAAGAGTTCATCGGCAGTGATGATGTCTGTCTCGTCCTTGGTGACAACATCTTCTACGGTCACGGTCTTACAGAAATGCTGGCAAATGCCGTTGTCAATGCTACCCAAGAGCAGAAGGCAACTGTTTTCGGCTACTACGTCAAGGACCCGGAACGTTACGGTGTTGCCGCGTTTGACGATGAAGGCAATGTCACCAGTATTGAAGAGAAACCGGCCATTCCAAAAAGCAGTTACGCTGTAACTGGACTCTACTTCTATCCAAACTCAGTGGTAGAGATCGCAAAAAATGTCAAACCTTCAGAGCGAGGTGAGCTCGAGATCACAACCGTCAATCAAGCCTATCTTGAAGACGATGACCTAAAGATGGAGCTGATGGGGCGCGGGTATGCATGGCTCGATACTGGAACCCATGAATCATTTTTAGAAGCCTCAAACTTTATCCAGACTATTGAAAACCGTCAGGGACTGAAAGTCGCCTGTATCGAAGAGATCGCTTTTGAGATGGGCTACATCAGCAAAGAGCAACTTATCGAACTGGCACAGCCTCTCATGAAGAACCAGTATGGTCAATACCTGTTACGCAGGGCCAATGAAGGTACAGGTGTAAAATGACATTTACGCGTACCAAGATCCCTGATGTTGTCATCATCGACCCCCAGGTCCACGGCGATGAACGCGGTTACTTTGTTGAGACCTTCCGCCAGGATAAGCTCGAAGCGTTCCTGGGCTTTAAGGTCGACTTCTGCCAGGACAATGAGTCCAAGTCCAGCAAGGGTGTACTGCGCGGCCTGCACTATCAGCTCCATCCTGCCGCACAGACAAAACTTGTCCGTGTTATCCAGGGCAAGGTGTTAGATGTTGCCGTCGATATCCGTGAAGGCAGTCCAACCTTCGGTCAACATGTCACCGTCTTGCTCAGTGGTGAGAACAAACGCCAACTTTTCATTCCAAGAGGGTTTGCACACGGTTTTGTTGTGATGGAGGATGAGACCACCTTCGCCTACAAAGTAGACAACTACTACTCTCCTGAGAACGACAGCGGACTCGCCTTTGATGACCCGGAGCTCAACATTAACTGGCTGCTAAAAGAAGATGAGCTGAAACTTTCAGAGAAAGACACCAAGCAACCTCTTCTTAAAGATGCCAAGCTGTTCAATATTGAGATGAAGCTTTATGAAGCGTAATATCCTGGTCACCGGTGCCAATGGCCAACTCGGTTCGGAGATCCAAGCCCTTTCATCAGCGTACAGTGATTATGCATACACCTTCTGCGATAGAGAGATGCTGGACCTTAGCAGTGAAGAGGCGATCAAAGCCTATTTTGAAGCCAATTCATTCGATGTCATCATCAACTGCGCTGCCTACACAGCAGTCGACAAAGCCGAATCGGACGAAGAGCTGGCCTTTGCGATTAACCATAAAGCCGTTGAAACGCTTGCCCACATCGTCAAAGCCAAAAACATGGTGCTCATCCACATATCAACCGATTATGTCTTTGACGGCAGCAACTTTAAACCTTATGTCGAGAATGACCCTACCAACCCGCAAAGTGTTTACGGCGCAAGTAAACTTGCCGGAGAAGAGGCACTTCTCTCTATCAACCCTGCCAACAGCATCATCATCAGAACATCTTGGGTCTACTCAACATTTGGCAATAACTTTGTCAAGACGATGCTTAGACTGGGACGAGAACGTGACGAGCTCGGTGTCATCTTTGACCAGGTCGGTACACCTACCTATGCCAGAGACCTTGCTAAAAGTATATTAGAGATCCTTCCGAAACTCAACAGTGAGAGTGTAGAGATCTTTCACTACAGCAACGAAGGTGTCTGCTCATGGTACGACTTTGCCAAGGCTATTTTTGAAGTAAGTAACATCAACTGCAAGGTCAACCCCATAGAGACATCAGAGTACCCTACCCCGGCAACAAGACCGCACTACTCTCTACTGAACAAATCAAAAATCAAAAACAGCTATGCCATCACGATCCCCTACTGGCGTGATTCATTGATCGAAGCATTAGCAAATATGGAGCATTAACATGAAAAGTATTTTAGTCACCGGATGTGCCGGTTTTATCGGTTCGAACTTCGTACCTTACTTCCTGGAAAAATATCCGGATTACTTCATTGTCAATCTCGACCTACTTACCTATGCAGGTGACCTGGCAAACCTCAAAGAGATCGAAGAGAACCAAAACTACAAATTCATCAAAGGTGATATCTGTAACCGTGAACTTGTAGAGTTTATCTTTAACGAGTATGACATCAGAGGCGTCATCCACTTTGCAGCAGAGAGCCATGTGGACAACTCCATCAAAAACCCGGGTGTCTTCATAGAGACCAATGTTAACGGTACTTTCACACTGCTGGATGTTGCACAGAAACAGTGGATGGACAAACCCTTCACCTACAAAGAAGCGTACAAAGGGTGCCGTTTCCACCACATCTCAACCGATGAAGTCTACGGTACGTTAAACGAGACAGACCTCTTTACAGAAGAGACGCCTTATGCACCGAACTCTCCATACTCAGCTTCTAAAGCCTCTAGCGATATGATCGTACGCTCTTATCAAGAGACATACGGTATGAACACCGTCATCACCAACTGTTCAAACAACTATGGTCCAAAACAGCACGACGAAAAGCTCATCCCGACCATCATCAGAAAAGCACTGGCAGGAGAATCTATCCCTATCTATGGTGACGGCAAAAACATCCGTGACTGGTTATATGTACTAGACCACTGTAAAGGTATTGACCTTGTCTACCACACAGGCAAAGAGGCTAATGTCTATAACATCGGCGGACGCAATGAGAGAACCAATCTTCAGATCGTTGATGCTATCTGCAGTATCTTAGATGAAAAAGTGCCAAAAGAGAGTTCATACAAAGAGCTGATCACATTCGTTGAAGACCGCGCCGGTCATGACAGACGTTACGCTATCGATGCGACGAAGCTGGAAACTGAGCTGGGTTGGAAAGCGGATGAGAATTTTGATACTGGAATTGTAAAGACCATTGAATGGTATTTAAATAAGTACAAGGAAGAAAAGTGATAACTAAAGAGCGATTAACACACTTAAAACAGCTCGAAGCTGAATCAATTCACATTTTACGTGAAGTAGCAGCAGAGTTTACCAATCCGGTAATGATGTACTCTGTCGGTAAAGATTCATCAGTAATGCTGCATTTGGCGATGAAAGCGTTCGCTCCAAGTAAACTTCCTTTCCCGCTTTTACATGTCGATACCCTTTGGAAATTCAAAGAGATGATAGAGTTTCGTGACCAACGTGCAAAAGATTTGGGTTTTGACCTGGTTGTCCACTCCAACCCGGAAGGGATTGAGATGGATATCTCTCCATTTGAGCACGGTAGTAAAGTCCACACCGATGTTATGAAGACAGAAGGCCTTAAACAAGCACTTAATGCTGGTGGCTACGATGCTATCATCGGTGGTGCACGTCGTGACGAAGAGAAGTCTCGTGCCAAAGAGCGTATCTTCTCGTTTCGTGACAAACACCACCGCTGGGACCCTAAAAACCAAAGACCAGAACTTTGGAATGTCTACAACACTGCGATTCAAAAAGGTGAAAGTGTTCGTGTCTTTCCGATCTCTAACTGGACAGAACTCGATATCTGGCAGTACATCTACCTAGAGGGCATCCCTATCCCTTCACTCTACTTTGCCAAAGAGCACGAAGTCGTCGAGATGGACGGTGTCAAGATCATGGTCGATGATGAGCGTATGCCGGAAGAGCTACGTAAAACCGCTAAAAAAGAGATGGTGCGTTTTAGAACACTAGGATGTTACCCACTCACAGGTGCTATTAACTCAACAGCGACAACACTGCCTGAGATCATCAAAGAGATGCTGCTTTCAACAAGCAGTGAACGCGAAGGCCGCCTGATCGACAAAGATCAAGAAGGTGCTATGGAACTTAAAAAGATCGAGGGATACTTCTAATGGATATCATCAACTACCTACAAGAGCACGAAAACAAGGACATGCTCCGCTTCTTGACATGCGGAAGTGTTGATGACGGGAAAAGTACCCTGATCGGTCGTATGCTCTATGACTCAAAAATGATCTTTGATGATCAGCTTGCAGCAGCTGAGAGTGAAAGTAAAAAGTACGGTACTACCGGTGAAAAGATCGATATGGCACTGTTGGTTGATGGGCTTCAAAGTGAACGCGAACAGGGTATTACTATCGATGTCGCGTACCGTTTCTTTGCCACTGAGAACCGTAAGTTCATCATCGCCGACACACCGGGTCATGAACAGTACACACGTAACATGGTCACCGGTGCATCGACTGCAGACGTCGCCATCATCCTTATCGATGCACGTAAAGGCATCTTGACGCAGACACGCCGTCACAGCTTCATCGTTAGCCTGCTTGGCATTGAACATGTCATCGTCGCTATTAACAAGATGGACCTTGTCGACTTCAGTGAAGATGTCTACAATGAGATCTCTCAAGCCTATGGTGAGCTGGCAGCTGAACTGGGTATCAAAAACACCTACTACATCCCTGTAAGTGCTCTCGATGGTGATAACGTCGTTGACAAAAGTGAAAACACACCATGGTATGACGGCAAGCCAATGCTAAGC